>NZ_JBFAHW010000119.1:0-31727 GCF_040654355.1 Streptomyces sp. NPDC050704
GGGTGAGCCGCCACCGGTCGCTTTGCGCGTCCTACGCAGTGCTTGGGCCGACGTCGCTCGCGCTGAGCGGGGTTCGCGTGACAGCGGACGACGACCGCTCGTCGGCGCCCACGTCGACGACGCCGGTGCGAGCCTGACCGTCCATGTCGTCGGTCACGAAGGCGTGGTCGCCGGTACCGGTGTCGATCGCCGGGCTTCCCGCACCGATCCGGTACAGCGATCCGTCGGAGGCGAGCAGCGGGTCGACTGCCCTGACGGAGTCGGAGGGCACGGACACGCCGACGGTCGCCGATCCGGTCGGCCACGCGATGTTCCCGGCGTAGGTCATGTCCACAGGCTTCTTGACCTCGTTGAGCAGCTTGCCCCGGCTGCCCGTGACGACGTTGTCGGCGATGACCGAGTCGACCGGGGCGAGGTTGTAGTTGGCGCCGATCTCGATGTTCGACACGTTGTTCACGAAGGTGTTGTTCACGACGGTCGCCCGGTAGACGCGCCAGTGCGCGCTCAGCGCGCCCGAGGTGTCCACGTCGCCGCCGTCGATCTGCAGCGCGGCGTCGTAGCCGGTGCCGGTCAGACCCTCGAAGTAGTTGTTGTAGACCTTGTGGTCCTGGCCGTAGATGCGGATCCCGCCGGTTCCCGCCTTGCCCTCCCCGAAGAAGAAGTTGCCGTAGAACTCACCGCGGTTCCCGTGCCGTTGGGACAGCACGCCCTGCGAGGCGCGGAAGGTGTTGTGGCGGACGATGTTGTCGTTGCTCTTCACCGAGACGATCTCCGGGTCACCGTCGCACCTCTCGAAGAGGTTCGACTCGACGACGGTGAATCCGCTCGACTGGGACATTCCGCTCCAGCCGACCCGGACGGCCTCCATCTCGTTCTCCACGCGAGGGCCGATGTCACGGAAGTGGTTGTGGTCGATGCGGTCGTGCTGTGACTGCTGCTTCTCGAATCCGTCGATGGTGATGAAGTTCCCGCTTTGGCGCTTCTCCTCGAACAGGTTGTGATCGATCCGATTGTGGTGGCTGTTCTCCCCCTGGATGATCACCCACTTCAGCGAGGACTCCTCGGTCAGCCGGAAGTGGTTGCGGGTCAGCCGCACGTTGTTCGAGCTGGTGATCTTCAAGGTGCTGCTGTTCGTGAACTTCAGCCCCTCGAAGGTGACGTACGAGGAATTCGCCACCTCCAGCTGCCCGTCGCCGATCACCGCCTTGCCGCGGTTCTCCGCGACGATGGTGATGGGCTCGGCGGCCGTTCCGTTCTTGCCGGTCATCTTGCCGATCGAGTACGTGCCGTCCGCGAGCACGATGCGGTCCCCGGGCCGCGCGTCCCCGAACGCGCTCTTCAACGCGGTCGAGTCCGCGACACGGACCGTGCGGACGGAGGTCTGCTCCCCGTCGTCGCCGTCCCCGCCGTCGCCACCGTCATCTCCGCCAGTACCGTCGGCTCCGTAGATGTCGGTCTCGGTGATGCTGGTCCAGTCGTTTACCGTGTTGCCATGGCCGACGATCCGCACGTAGCGGGCCGAGGTATCGGCGAAGTCGTACTTCTGCTGCTCAAGTGTGCTGCCGCTGCTGGTCTTCCGGGCCAGGACGGTCTTCCACGACGATCCGTCGTCGGACAACTGGACGTCGAAGGTGTTCGTCCTGCTGTTCCCCTGATGCCAGGCGGCCGACACCGACCCGACGGTCTGCGCCGAGCCGAGGTCGTAGCGGATCCACGCCCCGTCGCCCTGCGACGACCAGCGGGTGCTCAGGTTGTTGTCCAGGGTGTTGGCGGGAACATTGCCGTCATCGGGACTCGCCGTGACGCCCGCGATCTGGACCGGAGAGTCCTCGCCGGGGTCGGTGGGATCGGTGGGGTCCTCGCCCGCCGACTCGATGTCGTAGGTCCGGACCCAGTCGACCTCGAACACGGCCGGGCGCGGACTGCTGTCCTTGGCGAAGTTGTCCAGCTGGATGACGAGGTTCCCGAGGGGCATGTCCTGGATGTTCCCCCGGTCGGCGTTGGCGCCGTCCGCCAGCCGGAACCATTCGACACCGTCGACGTAGCCGACCAGCGCCTTGGACGTCCACTCGAACGCGAAGTTGTGCCACTTCGTCATGTCCACGGGGCAGTGTTCGGGGTTTTCCTTCTTGTCCGACGGGCTCTTCGGGTAGTGCAGGAACGCCGAGAGGCACTGCGCGTCGGGGTCCGAGTACTCGACCCAGTCGTACTCGCCGTTTTCGAGCCGATTGTCCTCGGTGGGCCAGATCAGGTGCAGCGGATGGTAGGGCTTGCCCTCCGGGCCGGTGTTCCGTGAGCGGGACCGGATTTCCCACCGGCCGTACTGGGTGGCCTCGCTCTGCCTGATCCACCCCGTGTCGCCGTTCGCCTCACCGCGCATGGTCATCGTGCCGTCCGCGACGGTGCTGTTCTTCCCGCACCGGCGGCCGTTCCCCTCATGGCCTTCCCAACATTGGGGCGTGCCGCCGACGCTGCCCGACGGTACGTCCCACTTCGTGGGGTCGACCGGGCCGGTGTAGTCGAACTCGTCGGATATCGGCAGCGGGGTGCCCCAGCCGTGCCGCTTGGCGGCCTCGGTCGAGTCTCCGTCACCGCCGCCGCCCTCGTCACCGCCGTCTCCGCCGTCCCCGCCGTCGCCGTGCGTGACGTTCAGGTCGTAGATCTTCACCTGGCCGTAGTTGTCGGCGCTGCACGGATCCGAGTTGTCACAGTTGGCCTGCGTGTAGGCGCCCGCCTTGAAGTAGGCGCCGGAGAAGTTCTTCGACAGCGTGGTCTGCAACACGCCGTTGTAGTAGGCCTTGATCTTGCCGTCGCTGACCACGAACTTCGCCTGGAACCTCGTGCCCAGCTCGTAGTTCTCCGTCACCAGCCTGTGATGCTTTTCGTCGCCGTCGGTGACGTAGAGCTTCGTGCCTTCCAGACGGAAGACGCTGAGATCATCGGAGCCGCCGTGGATCTGCCCGGCGACGACGTTCGGAGTCTTCTTGGGAAGGTCCGTGATGGCCTGGTCGATCACCATCGTGTGGGTGCCGGACGTGGACGACCAACTCGCCTTGGTCTCCCCCGAGTCCGTCATCTCCCGCAGCTCCGAGCGGGGGTACTTGGAGCCGCTGGTGGTGACGCCGTTGACCGGGGCCCGGAACCGGACGGCCGCGCAGTCGTCGGCCGTGGTGAACCACGGGTCGTTCGCGTACGTGGCGAGTTCCGGCTGGTAGACGTTGGTGGGGGACTCCTCCTCGCCCACCGGCAGCCCGATATACCAGTTCTTCAGGTCCAGCACGTCGGCCGGGTACGCGCAGGAGCCGCCACCGCCGCCGGTGCCGTCGGCTCCGTAGATGTCGGTCTCGGTGATGCTGGTCCAGGCGTTGACCGTGTTGCCATGGCCGACGATCCGCACGTAGCGGGCCGAGGCGTCGGCGAAGTCGTAGCTCTGCTGCTCAAGTGTGCTGCCGCTGCTGGCCTTTCGGGCCAGGACGGTCTTCCACGACGATCCGTCGTCGGACAACTGGACGTCGAAGGTGTTCGTCCTGCTGTTCCCCTGATGCCAAGCGAGCGACAGCGACCCGACGGTCTGCGCCGAGCCGAGGTCGTAGCGGATCCACGCCCCGTCGCCCTGCGACGACCAGCGGGTGCTCAGGTTGTTGTCCAGGGTGTTGGCGGGAACGTTGCCGTCGTCGGGACTCGCCGTGACGCTCTTGACCTCCAGCGGAGCGGTGTCGGTCGGCGCGGCCGACGCTACCGGGTAGTACCCACCTGAGATTCCGACGGCCAACACGCCCACTAAGAATGCGCGATGTATTCGTCTCATAAATCCTCACTTTGGTTGGAGGAATCCGATCAACCGAGGCGGCTGATCGGTGGCTGAACGGTTGTGGTTGGACACCACGAGGCAGCGCACGGCGATACCGCGTTCCCAAAGCCACGGCCGCGTCGGAGAGCTCGTCCCAGCTCATCCGCCACGCTCTGGCATACGGATGGCCGGCTAGGACGCAGGCGTCGCCGCCGCGGCGGGCGGGAAGGTGGGCGGGACGTAGATAGGGGGATCCCCTTCGAAGTAGCAGCGTGCGATCTCGTCGTCGGAGCCCTGGATGGAGCAGTAGTCGGGGAAGCTGTCGGCGTCCCATGAGTTGCCGTTCAGTTGCAGGCGGAGCTCGAGCCCCGACGTCCAGTCCCCCGCGCACAACGTTCCCGCCATGCAGGTGTACGTCCCGGCGGTGGTCGAGGTGGCGCACTCGTCCTCGTCGTCCGAGACGCAGGTGTCCGTGTCCACGGAGATGCGCGTCGCGTCATGGCGCACGTACAGCTCCGACTCGATGCTGTAGATGTCCGGATCGCATTCGACGTGTCCGTCGGCCTCGGCGTCGACCTTGGTCAGGGTGGACGCCTCCCACCACCACGCCGCGTTGGTGTCGACCGACCAGGAACACTCGACGTACTCGTCGGCTTCCGCTCTGGAATCCGGCAGGAGCTTCAGGGACAGGGTGCGGCCCTGTGACGAGGACGAGGACTCGTCGTGGTGCGGCTTGGGGTCGGCGGCGTGGGCCGGGGTGCTTCCCAGGAACAGCAGCACCGTCAGGGCGGCACCGCCTAAAGAGAGTGACTTCACGATCTTCTGCTCCTCTGGACTCGGTGAGATGGGTGAGGTGGAGCGCGACCGCGGTGGCACAGCAGGTGATCCGGGGGAACAACGCCTGAGCAGCCCGAACGAGGCCGGCGAGGCCGCGGCCTCGGGGGTGTCCGCCTCAGCGCTGGACACGTGCGCCACCAGGCGCAATACCGGGACTCCGTTGGTGATCTTGTGCGGGGTACTGACAGGGTCGTGCAGTGCTTCGCTGGAAGAGGGCGGGGCGGCCTCGGCCTTTGGGGTGTGGGTGGGTGCGGTGTCGTTACGGCCGACGGGTTTCCAGCGGGTCACCGGTCGTCGCAACACCTGAGTGGAGAGGTGTTGCGAGAGGAACGAACAGATGTCGCCGATCTGATCGTGCTGGGGGCGGCCTGCGCTGCGCTCACCAGGCCGTCCGCCGAGGTGGTCGGGAATGTCCCCCTTGCCGGCGAGATTGCCCGAGGAGCCCCGATGGGCGGCCGGCCCCGCTGAGGGATCACCGGGCAGCCACACCGCGCCCCTCGTCAGGGCGCGGGGCCGGCGGACCGAGACTCTGGATCCCGTCACCCGCCTGGGACCGGTTGGCCGTTCGGACCCCGGGCGGAGGTCGGGTTCTCTGGATCCGGACTTCACAGTCCTTATCGGGGGCGCCATTTCGGGACCGTCTCTCCGGCTGTGGCGATCACTCGGTGGTGTTGATGTTGGTCAGGCCGCTGCCGGCGCCAATGACGGTGTTGTCGGAGGTGACGATGTTCGGCGCGGCTTCGCAGTCGTCCTGGTTGGTCACGTTGATGGCGTAGCCGTCCGCGCCGCCGAGGTCGGAGTCGTTGGCGCGGAAGGTGTTGCCGCAGCCGTAGCCGTCGACGCGGTCGTGGGTCTGGTAGCCGTCGACGAGCACGCCGTGGCCGCCGAAGGTGCCGGTGTTGGACGCGATGAGATACCCGTTGCCCTTGACGTCCATCCAGGAGTCGGCGGAGTTCTGGCCCGAGATGCCGTCGCCGTCGAAGGTGTTGCCGCGCACCACGCCGCCTTCGGTGCCCTCCTTGATGTCCACGTGCTCGGCCGTGACGTCCGGGCCGATGGTGTTGTTCAGGGCCTGGTTGCGGTCGCTGCGGTCGGGGCCCTCGCCGCCGTCCTCGCCGAAGTCGTCCCAGTGGTTCACGGCGGAACCGACGTAGATGGCCTCGCCGTACTGGGGCTGCTCCAGGCCGGTGTCGTGAATGACGGAGTTCTTGATGACGTTGTCGGAGCTGGCGGCGCGGAGATGCACCGCCTCGGCCCCGGTGTCGTACACCTCCACCCCGTCGATGATGACGTGGTCGGACTCGTCCAGCACGATGCCCTTGGCCGAGTCGGCCACCGCGAAGCCTGTCAGGTTCCAGTGGTCGGCGCCATCGAGGTGGAGACCGTAGCCGTCGTCGTTGGACAGGACCGCGTCGCGCGGGCCAGTGAGTGTGATGGGGTGCTCGGCGGTGCCGGAGACGGTGGCGGCGAAGGTGCCGACGTAGGCGCCGGGCTCCAGTTCGATGGTGTCCCCAGGGTTGGCGTCGGCGAGCGCGTCGGTCAACTCCTCGGCGGTGCCGACCTCGGTGGTGGGTGCCGGCGTGTCGGGCGGGATCTCGCCGCCACCGCCGTCACCGCTGGAACTGCCCCAGATCTCGACCTCGGTGAGGCTGTTCCAGTCGCCCTCACCGTCACCCTCGTAGCCGTGGCCGAGGTAGCGGACCTTTGAGGTCTGGACGGGCTCGAACTCGAAGGACTCCAGGTCCGTCGTCGTACCGCTGCTCTCGCCGTCGTAGACGGTGACCCAGCGCGATCCGTCCCAGTACTGGAGCTCGAAGGCGTTCCGACGGACGGTGCCCTTGTGCACGGCGAGCTTGATGTGGCTGACGGTCATGGTCGAGCCGAGGTCCAACTGCAGCCAGGCGCCGTCGCCCTCGCCCGACCATCGGGTGTCGTAGTCGTTGTCCACGACGTTCGCCGGCTTGTTCTCGTCGCTGGTGCCGGCCGTGACGGCGCCGGCGGCGGGGGTTATCTGCTCGTCGGCGGCCTGCGCGGTCGCCGGCACGGCCAGCGTCGTCACTACCGCGGCGAGGACGACGACTGCCCACTGCAGCCGCCCGCGTCTCCATGGTGCGTAGCATAATAAATGGGGATGTCTCACAGGAATGTTCTCCTTGTTCGAGTTCTCCTCCTCGGCCTGGCCGTAGAGCGTCACCGGAACCGTGAGGCGTCGTCAGGCGTGACCGTAGACGGCAAGCTTTGGGAGGGGTCCCGAGGAACAGGTGTAGGGCGGCAGGGTCGGCGTTGAGCACTCATTGAGGGAACTGTCACGACACCTCCGGCCGGAGTACCTACCGAGGGGCGGGGCAACTCCAGCCGACCCGGCGCCGCATGGCCAACCTCGTGGACTTGCCGAAACCCGGCTCCAGGACCAGGTCACCGCAGCCGACATCAACCCCCGCCTCGGCAGCACTTCGCCCCGCCGGCCAAGTGGGGCCGTCATCCACGGTCAAAGCCATTCACCGACAATTCTTCCGGGACCGGTCCCGGGCTTCGCCTTGCATGCTCGGCAGCGCCGACTACGGAAGGAGAAAGTCATGAAACGACGAAGGCGAATCCTGACCACCCTGCTGGTCGCGCTGGGCATGGCGGCGATGGTCGCGCCGAGCACCACGGCAGCCGCGCCGTCGGCGGACACGGCTTGGGTTCTGCGGACCCAGTACCTGGTGTCCAACCCCGAAGGCGGAGATGTCGCCTGCACGGAGTCCCGCCGCATCTACCTGGCCAGCGGCAGCTACAACTGGGGCCTGCGCATCGGCGGGAACCAGTGGGTCACGCGGGACATGTCCCTCGGCGCCGGCTGGTACCGCTGGCAGAGCTGCCTGAACCCCGAGTACGACGACTACATCCACACCTCGGTCCTGGTGCCGGAGAACCCCGACTGGGGCCCGGCCGCAACCAGCCGCACTTCGGTGGTCAACCCGTCTGGCACCTACACGTGGGGCTCGTTCCTCGACCCGCGGTTCTAATCAGCGCTCTGGCTGCGGCACCAGCACGTGCTGATGCCGCAGCCAGAACCCCTTACATTGGGCAGGCAGTGGTGGTCTTCCCAGTGCTGCACGCGGAAATCATCTGCCCCCACAAACCGTTGGCCGGAATACCGCCGGGAGGAATGTCGAGGCCGCGCTTTACCGGTAGTTCGTTAAATCCGGCAGTAGAGGTCAAGACCGTGTCCGGTGGTGACTGCGTCGATCAGTGCCTGGAGCTCGGAGGGCGGGTCCTTGTCCATCCAGGCCTGCCACCACCGGTGGAGGGTGATGGCTGGGGCGAGCCAGGAACGGACGGCCCGTAAGGCCCTGGGCCAGCAGGGCTGTTGGTGCTGGTGGGGTGTGGTGGGGGCCCCTCTCTGGCCCGTCATCGGGGCACGGGTCCGGCCCGGTGGCGTCCAGGGGCCCGGGTGGGGCGAACCACTGGTTCCAGCAGAAGGAGAAGGCGCAGTTGACCAGGGTCTGGTGGCGACGGATGGCACGGGCGGAGCGGACCTGGAAGTCGGCCCAGCCCAGTTCGTCCTTGATCTGCTGGTAGCTCTGCTCGATCCACGGCCGCAGGCCGTAGAGACGGACGATTTCGGCGAGGTCGGCGGGCGGGTGCGGGCCGGTGGCGGCGTGGGGTGCATCAGGGTGGGGCAGGTTGGTGGCCAGGCACCAGGTGGCCTTCTCCGGCAGCCGAGCCGGGTCAGTGGTAGCCACGACCAGGCGGCACGGGGAGTGGGGACCGTAGTCGGCCAGGCAGGCGTCGGCGGCCCACCAGGTCTCAATGCGCCCGTCGCGGAAGTGACGCTCCACCGGTGTCCAGTCACCCGGATGTCCGGGGTCGGTCCCGCCAGGGCGCGGGCCGGGACCGATGGGGGTGTGGGGCTGGCCGGCCTGGGCCCCCAGGTGCCGCGGTGCGGCCTGAGCGCCACGACATAGGGCAGGCCGGCCTCGCGCAGCGCGAGGTATCAGTCGTCGCTGGTGGAGTAGGCGCAGTCGGCGACCACGGCCCGGCAGGCGAACCCCGCCTCCTTGGCCCGGGCCGCGAGGGCGGCGGACAGTTGCGGCTTGGTACGAAAGGCTGGGTCGGAACGGCCGCGGGCGAAGTGGTGGGCGGGCGTGTACGGCTGTGCGTGCAGCGGGTAGTACACGCGGCCGTCGGTCCACACCGTGGTCACCGTGACGATGCCGTTGTCGGTCTTGCCCAGCCGGCCCAGCCACTGCCGTCCCACGTGCACGGTCGCCGTGCCGTCCTTGCGGTTTCCGGAGTCGTCGATCACGATGACCCCGCCGTCATGCGGAGCCGTCGCCGGCCGCTCACGCAGCAACTCCAACCGCCGGTCGTTGACCTGCTCCGTCTCCCAGGGCGATTCGGACAAGAAGAACTGCAGCCGCTGCACCCCCGGCATCCCCGCACCGGCCACCGACTCCGCCCCGGCCAGGCAGGTGAGCCTCTTGTTCCGCTCCGTGGCGCCAACGGCCCGGTCAGATACTCACGAAAATCCGCCGCTGAGCCGGGCTGAAGAAGAGGTCGTCAAACCGGGCCGCGCACTCTTCCAACGGCCCCAGCGCAGGCGGACACGGACGGCGAGCAGTCATCTCCAGCCCCCAGCAAGCCAGTTGACTCCTACCACCACCGGCCTACGGCCACCCCAACCTGCCGTCAACCCACACCATCGCCGGATTTAACGAACTACCGGTAGGAGTCGCATTCATCGACCAGGAGAGCGACACACCTGGCGCTGTCGTCGTCATAGTTCCAGGGCGCTGAAGATGAGGGCGCCGGGGTGCCGAGGCCGCTGGGAGACTGGGGGCAGTGCCAGCCCTCGCCGGTGTGCAGGCCGGCGCCGCCGACGGACTCCTTTGTGCGCGCACCGAGGAACCCCGGTAGGTCGGGGTCGAAGCGTCGCCGCCCAGCGACCAGACCCGTTGCAGCAGTGAGCCTTCCGGATCGCGTCCAGTGCCTGCGGCCGCACAGCGGCCAGCGTGTCGATCAGCCGAGACACCGTCGTATCGGAGGCCAGCAGCCCGAGCACGGTCTGCTGTGCGCGAAGCATCCCTGTACCGGCCCGGCAGTCACAGCCGAGCGCACCCTTCATCTGGAAAGTGCCTCCAACCACTGCGGGAACAAGGACATCAGCAATCCCTGTTCTCGCCTGTCCGAGGCACTTTCTCTGCGTCGGGGGCAAGGTGAAAGATCACCCCACATGAAAGCACGAGATCACTTGTATACGTTGAATTCTGCGACCGACCACCAGCTACGCGCAACATTGCCGGTATTGACGACCTTGATGTAGCGAGCCGTCTGTGTCGGGAAGGAAATCATGTGGACTCGTTGGCCGTCTGCCACGGAAGAAATCTTGGTCCACTCGGTTCCATCCGTGGATACGTATACGTCTGCGCTCCGCGCATAGTCGCTGACACTGCCGCCGACATCCAACACAATCTTGTCGAAGGTCTGCGTTTGCCCCATGTCCACCTGGATCCAGAGACCGTCGTACTGCCCTCTTCCGGAGCTGTACCGAGTGTCGGAATTGCCATCGATCATGTTTCCGGGCGCATCCCACTGACTTGCGTCCGAAGCCTTTGCGGTCCAGCTCGTCCGGGGCAGTGCAGGACCTAGATCGATGACGTCGAACGAAGATCCACCTGCATCCACTCCGCTGATTCCCTTCACGGAAACCGTGACCTTCCCCGCCGGAAGTCCCTTCGGAACGTAGGCGCTGATGCTGGTGTCCGACCAGGTGTCTATTTCGGCATAGCTCGATCCGAAATACACCGTACCCAGCCCCTGCGCATCGCCGAAACCAGAACCGCGAATCGTGAACTTGGAGCGCGGCATGCCTCGTTCCGGCTTCAAATCACTGAACTTCGGCGATGGGAAGCTCGACAGCTTCTTGGTCGTGAACATCGCCGAGGTGCCGCCCGGCAGCATATAGGTATACGAGCCATCGGCGGATACCTTGAAACTCTTACTGTCGGTGGTCCCGTTGAATACCACGGTGACCTGCTCCCCTTCCTTGCTGGCCCAGGTCTTGATCTGGAGGCCGTTCGATACCGCTGTCGGAGCCGTGATCGAGCCGGTTCCACGCGCAGACCCGTACACCGCTATGTCGCCGATGGCCCACCAGAAACCGGAGGCCGCAGTACTGACGATGCGAATGTACTGTGCCGTCCGGGTCGGCAACGTGACGGCTATCTTGCCAATGCCTCCGCTGCCGCTCGCAATCGCGCTGCCCCAATCGGCGCCATCGTTCGACACATATATCTGGTACTTGGTGACGTAGTCGAACGAATTGTTTACGCCGGTGTCCAGGACGATTTTGTCGAAGCTCGTAGGGCTCCCCAGATCGATCTGGAACCAGTCGCCGCTCGTCGGCCCATGCCCCAGACTCCACCTGGTGTTGATGTCGCCGTCGATCGCGTTCGCGGCCACACCCCAATCCGGCTGCGCCGAAGCCGTGGCGGTCCACTTGCTGCGGCTCAGTGCCCTTCCTGTCGTCTGGACGGAAGCTCCGATCGGCAGGGAGTACGTGACCAGCTTGTTTCCGGTGCGGATGGAGTTCTGGTAGGGCAGCAGTGCCGGGTCGTACGTGACGGTGACCGGGCCGGATGCCGACTTGAAGGTGAAGTCGTGTGTCGGGTCCGAGACCTTGGTCGCTGCGGGAGTGTGGCCGCTCCGCGTCGGCCCGGCATACGTGAAGGTGACGGCGTCGCCGGCGTTGAGGGTGTAGTCGAACAAGTGTGTCCCGTCCGCGACGCTGAAGGTTTTCGCTGCGCTTCCCGAGTTGTGCGCGATCAGGACCTTCGATCCGTCCGGGTTCTGGAACGCGACGTTCTCTATGCTGCCTTCCCCGAAGGTGTTCGAGTAGATCCGGTGTGCTCCGGGCTTGACGAACTTGCTGGCGTGGGCGAGGGCGTGGTAATCCACGTTGTAGATCACCCGCCCGTCGGCAGGGTCGATCGTGAGCAGGCCCCGAAGCATGGGTATACCGGCCGTGTCGCTGTTGAGCGGGCCCCGATCGGGGTCGAGTGCGATGTTCCACAGCATCACCCCGTTCGCCCAGTTGCGCGTGCCGTTGATGATCCACGTACCCAGTGCTTCACTGAACGCCGTCTGGTCGCTGTCCTGCCAAACGCCTCCGGTGGCTTCCGTGATGAACGTTTCCTTGCTCGGGTAGTCGTTGTGGACCAGCGTCTGATGGTTCGGGTTGCCGCTGTAGATGTGCCATCCGGTTCCCGCGGTGTACTTGGAGGCTGCGGGGTCGCTGAAGATCGTCTCGGGGTACGAGGGCACGTCCCAGTTGTGGTCCCAAGCCAGGATCTTCGTGGAGATTCCGTTGGCTTCGAACGCCTTGCCGATCTCCTGGATCAACTCGGCTTCCTGGTACGCGGACAGGAACATTCCGGGCCAGGTGGGGGTACCCATGGGTTCGTTCTGCGGGGAAATGTAGGAGATGGGTACGCCGGCTTCGCCACAGGCCTGTATGAACTTGACGAAGTAGGTGGCGAGCGCGGAAGTGTACTCGCTCTTGAGGGTGCCTCCGATCATGGAGTCGGAGGTCTTCATCCAGCCTGGCGGGCTCCACGGGTTGGCCATGATCTTGATGGACGGGTTGAGTGAGAGGGCCTGCCGCAAGGCCGGAATGATGTACGGCACGTCGTGCTGGATAGAGAAGTTGGACAGCGTCGGATCCGATTGGCCGGCGGGCATGTCGTTGTAGGAATAGTTCCCGGACGCGTTGAAATCCGTGGCGCCCATCGGGGAGCGGAGCAGGCTGAGGCCGATTCCCTTCGAGGGATCGAACAGCTTGTTCATCAGCTTGGTCCGCTCGGCAGCGGACAGCTTGTCGATGAGCCAGGCGGAGGAGTCGGTCATGGCCGCGCCGAAGCCTTGGACCTTTTGGTACTTGACGCTGTCGTCGATCTTGATTGTGAGCGGGTTGGCCGTTCTCTTCGCCTTGAACAGCACATCATCCTGGCCGGCGACCCACTTGTCGGCCGATACGTCCGTCAGCCACACACGGACGGAATTGCCACGTGCGGCTTGCTTCAGTTGCGGGGCGGCGATGGCGTTCCCGGAAACCGATGTCCAGGCGGCGGCGACACCAACAGCGGTGGCCAGGAACTGGCGTCGTCCGAGACCGTATGAGCTCATGGAAGATCCTCCTTCGGACCTGCTTGGTCAGTACGTGGGAGAGGGGGTGGGACACATTGCCGAGGTGGGGGATCGACCGGTTGGAGTCGGTTCTACGGCGACGTCGGCGCCGGCTCTGCGGTGCCGGTGCTCGGCTCCTTGATCACAAGCGGGTGCAGCTCCCACGCGTCGACCGCGAAGCCGAGGCGCGTACCCGGTGCACTGCGGGCCTCAAGTCGCCACGGGCCTTGCCCTGTGGGGTAGAAGCGCAGGGTGAGGACCTGGCCGGTGGTGGTCAGGAAGATTTCGGCGATGGAGTGGTCGACGACCACGCGCAGCTCGACCGGCTGACCAGAGGGGCAGGGCATCCGGTAGGAGCCGCCGCGGGCCCGGGGGTCCAGTGAGGCGTGGTCACGGTCGACGATCAGTTCGCCCGCGTCGGTATCGACGCGGATGTCGAGGTACTCCAAGCCGTCCGGGGTGGTGAGCAGCCGCAGACCGGCGTTTCCGGTCGGTTCCAGACGGACCGTCAGGTCGAAGGCCCGGCCCACGTTGCCGAGGTCCACCGGCTGCGGGCCGTGCGTCGCTCCTGTGGCGTGGATGGTGTGTTCGCCACGCAGGGCGAGCAGTTCGGTGGCGGGCTGCTGGCGCAGGGTGCCGTCGTCGTGGACGTGGATCTCGCGGGGCAGGGTGAGGACGCCGGCCCATCCGTCCGCGACGGCCCAGGCTTCGTCGCGGGCTTCCCACGACCAGCCCCACAGCAGCCACCGGTCGCCCGGTGCCCGCAGCAGGGCGGGTGCGTAGCAGTCGGGGCCGTGGTCGGCGAGTACCGCTGGGCTGGCCTCGAAGTGGCCGGCATGCTCTTCGCCGATCAGAGCCGCGACCCTCTGCGGACCGGTGGGTTCGGTCCAGGTACTGAAGAGGAGGGCGCCGGGTCCGTCGGCTGCCGGGAGGTATTGGGGGCATTCCCAGCCATCGCCGGTGAGCTCCTCGGTGCCGCCGACGGGCTCCGGACGGCGGGCTGCGAAGGGCCCCCGGTAGGTCCAGTTCTCCAGGTCGGGTGAGTCGTAGAGAAGCGCGGCGGCGCGGCCGTCCGCGAGGGCGGCGCCGACCAGCATCCGCCAGCCGTCGCCGTCCTGCCAGACGTACGGGTCGCGGTACATGGTGCAGCCCTCGGGCAGCTCGGGGATGAGTAGTTCGCCGCGCGGGCGGAAGCTGTTGCCGCCGTCGTGGGAGACGGCGCAGGTGACCGGCTGATGCTGGAACGAGCGGTCCTCGCGGTGCGCGGAGTAGAAGGCGACCAGCCGGTCGCCGTCGGAGACGGCGTTGCCGGAGAAGCAGCCGTCGGCGTCCACGCCATCGGGGTTCGGGGACAGGGCGATCGGCAGCGGCTCCCAGGTCAGCAGGTCGGGGCTGCGGAAGTGGCCCCAGTGCATGTTCGCGTGGGTCGCGCCGTACGGGTTGTACTGGTAGCACACGTGGTAGTGGCCGTCGTGGAAGACCAGCCCGTTGGGGTCGTTGATCCAGTTGCGGGGCGGCCGCAGGTGCGCCACGGGGCGGTGCGGATCGCGGGGTGTGGTGGACACACGCGTGCCTTTCGGTGTTTCAGATGGAACCCGCCCCGCCGGCCCTCGATTTGGCGGGGCGGCAGGCCGGCGGGGCGGGGGTCTTCGAGCCCGTATGCGGGCTACAGGTCCAGATACGGCGTTCAGGTCCCGATGCGGAATCCCGCGCTCAGCTGCTGCTCCCGCCGTGAGCTGGGGCCGACGCGGAGCATGAACTCACCCGGTTCGACCACTCGGCGGTTGTCCGCGGTGACGAGTGAGCAGTGAGTGGCCGGGATGTTGATGGTGGCGTCCAGGCTTTCGCCGGCAGGGACCTCGACCTGGGTGAAACCCTTCAGCTCCTGCTCGGCCCACGTGACGCTGGTGGTCAGGTCGCTGACGTAGGCCTGGACCGTTTCCAGGGCCGGACGGCTGCCGCTGTTGGTGAGGCGCACCGTGGCGTCGACGGTGCCGTCGGCGGGAACGTCCTGGTCGTGCACGACAAGGTCGGAGTAGGTGACGGTGGTGTAGGTGAGGCCCTCGCCGAACGCGAACAGGGGGTCTTGGGTGAGGTCCGCGTAGCGGTTGCCGTGCTGGCCTCGCACCTGGTTGTAGAAGACCGGTTGCTGACCGACGTGGCGTGCGAAGGACAGCGGGAGCCGGCCGCTGGGTTCGATGAGTCCGAGGAGGAGTTCGGCGATGGCGCGGCCACCGCGCATGCCCGGGTTGAACGCCTCGATGAGGGCTGCCGCGTTCAGTGCCGACTCTGGGAGCGTGCTCGGCTTGGACTGGGCGAGTACGACGATCATGGGTGTGCCGGTGGCGGCGACCGCGTCCAGCAGAGCGATCTGGCTTCCCTGAAGGTCGAGCGTGGCCGTCGAGCGCCCCTCGCCCGTGAGGGCGATGCTGTCCCCCACGACCACGACGGCGTAGTCGGCGGCCTCTGCTGCGGCGACAGCCTCCCGAAGCTGCGCCTGGTCGACCGGGGCGGGGGTGAAAACGGGCGGCAGTGGCTGGCCGTCGGGCCCGGTGGACCACTCGGGGGCATGGGTGGGGCTTGCTATGTCGGCTCCGCGGGCGTGCGTGATGGTCCAGTCGGCGGGTGCGACGGTGCGAAGGCCGTCGAGCACCGTCTCCACCGTCTCGCGGGGATGGCCTTCGGGCATCCACGGGACCTGACCGGTGGCGCCCGCCCAGTCGCCGAGCATGGCTTCCGGGCTGTCGGCGTTGGGTCCGATGACCGCGATCGTCCGCGGTGCGCCCTGGCTGGCGGCGCGGCCGGTTCCGTCCGAGGTCAGCCCGCCTTCGAAGGGCAGGATCCCCTCGTTGCGCAGCAACACCAGGGAGCGCCGGGCGGTCTCCAGGTTGAGGTCGGCGTGTGCGCGGCAGCCGATCACCTGCGCCTGCCGCTCGGGGTCGGGGGCGCGGGGGTCCTCGAAGAGCCCGAGCTCGAACTTCAGCCGCAGAACCCGCCGTACCGCGTCATCGATCTGTTTCTCGTCGACCAGGTCGCGGGCGACCGCCTCCTGCGCGCCGTCGAAGAACTGCGGCGTGGCCATGATGAGGTCGTTCCCGGAGTTGACGGCGACCGCCGCCGCCTCGGCGTAGTCGGCGCAGGTTCGCTGGTCGTAGACCATCCGGCCGACGTTGTCCCAGTCGGTCACCAGGGTGCCGGTGAAGTCCCACTCGCCCTTGAGCACATCGTTGATCAGCCACTGGTTCGCGGTGATGGGCACGCCGTCGATCGACTGGTAGCCGAGCATGAAGCCGCGGCAGCCGGCCCGAACGGCTTCCTCGAACGGGGGCAGGAACCATGAGCGCAGCTTGCGTGGGCTGAGATCGGCTTCGCTCGCGTCGCGCCCGCCCATGGTTTCGGAGTAGCCCGCGAAGTGCTTGGCGTACGCCAGCACGGCTGTCGGGTCGCTGAGGCCCTCGCCCTGGTAGCCGCGCACCATTGCCGCGCCGAGTTCGCCGATCAGGAAGGGGTCCTCGCCGAACGTCTCGTTGATCCGACCCCAGCGCAGGTCCCGGGTGATGCACAGCACCGGGGAGAACGTCCCGTGGATTCCGGTCGTCGCGATTTCGGTCGCGGACGCGCGGGCCACCCGGTGGAGCAGAGCGGGGTCCCAGGTGCAGGCCATGGCCAGCTGGGTCGGGAAGATGGTCGCGCCGGGCCAGAACGAGTGGCCGTGGATGGCGTCGTCGGCTGTCAGCAGCGGAATGCCGAGCCGTGTCCGCTGGGCCATTTTCATGGCCTCGGGCATCCGTTCGGGAGTCACATGCAGAACGGACCCGGCCAGCTTGGTCGACAGGATGTCCACCAGGTCCCCATGTTGTGCGTCGAGCATCAGCAACTGCCCGACCTTCTCCGGCAGGGTCATCCGGGACAGCAAGTCGTCGGTTCTCGCTTCCACGGACGCTTCCGGATCCAGGTACACGGCAGAGTGGACCGGCTGTCCCACGGTGTTCTCCAAGAGATGAGTCGTCACAGATCAGAGAGTTGATTTGGCGACGGCGAGCGCTTCGCCGCGCGAACGCTGCCGCCCGCCGCGGTGGGGCTCGCGCGCCGCCGGCCCGCCGCCCCGGTCGGGACCGGTGCGACACAGGGCGACGGGGTGGGAGCAGGGGCCTCACTTCAGGCCGGTGGTGGCGATGCCGGCCACGAACTGGCGCTGGAAGAAGAGGAAGACGATCATCACCGGCAGTAGGACGACCATGGCGCCGGCGAGCAGGATGCCGAAGCGGGTGAAGGACTGTCCGCTGCTGGCCAGGGCGAGGCCGACGGGGAGGGTGTACTGGCTCTCGTTCTGGGCCACGACCAGCGGCCACAGGAAGTTGTTCCAGGAGCCGAGGAAGGTGATGATCCCGAGGGTGGCGAGGGCCGGCTTGGTCAGCGGCAGGATGATCTTCGCGAAGATGGCCAGTTCGCTGCAGCCGTCGACGCGGGCGGCGTCGATGAGTTCGTCGGGCAGAGTGGAGATGAACTGCCGCATCAGGAACACCCCGAAGGGGCCGGCCAGGAACGGCAGGATCAGCCCGAGCATGGAGCCGGTCAGCTGCATGTTGGACACCAGCACGTACAGGGGTACGAAGGTGACCAGGCCAGGGATCATGAGCGTCCCCATGACCAGCAGGAAGACGGCGCGCTGTCCGCGGAACTCCAGCTTGGCCAGGGCGTATCCGAGCATCGAGCAGAAGATGAGGTTCCCGGCGGTGACGGCGAGGGCCACGATCACGGAGTTGGCGAACATGCTCGTGAAATCGAGCGTGCTGAACAGCTCACCGTAGTTGGCGGTCGTGGGCGGCGTGGGGAGCAGGACGGGCGGGACGCTGCGGATGTCGGCCTCGGGTTTGAAGGAGCCGGACAGCATCCACAGGAACGGCGCGATCATCAGCAGCAGGGCGCCGGCGAGCGGCAGATACAGCCAGGGCTGGCCCCAGGTCCGGCGGATGCGGCGACGCTTGAGGACGCGGTCCGTGCCCGGTTGTGCCGTGGGGAGGGTGGAGAGGGTACTCATGGGTCGTCAGTCCTTGTCTCGCAGCACGCGGAACTGCAGCACGGTCAGCGCCACGATGAGGACGAAGATGACGTAGCTGGCGGCCGACGCCATCTCGTAATTGCCGTTGCCGAACTGTTTGTAGGCGTACAACGTGGCCGAGAGGGTGGAGTCCAGCGGTCCGCCGTCGGTCATGACGAACGGTTCGTCGAAGAACTGCAGGTAGCCGATGCCGGTGGTGACGGCGGTGAGCAGCAGGGCGGGGCGCAGGAGCGGGAAGGTGACGCGCCAGAACCGCTGCCAGGGCCCGGCGCCGTCGAGTTCGGCCGCCTCCATCAGGGAATGGGGCACGGACTGCAGACCCGCCAGCATGATGATCATGACGGTGCCCAGGTTGCGCCACACCGCCATCACGATCATGACGGGAAGAGCGAAGCGGGTGTCCGCCAGCCAGGCAGGGCCGTCGATCCCGAACCAGCCCAGGACGAGGTTCACCAGTCCCGCGCGAGGTTCGAGGAGCGTCTTCCACACCACGGCGACGGCCACGATGCTGGTGATCACCGGCAGGTAGAAGCCGACCCGGAAGACGGCCCGGAAGCGTTGGATGCCGCTGTTGAGTGCGACCGCCGCGGCGAGCCCGGCGGCCAGGGTGAGGGGCAGGGCCACCAGGACGAACACGGCCGTGTTGCGCAGGGCCGTGAAGAACTGCTCGTCCTGGAAGAGCCGCACGTAGTTGTCGAAGCCGACGAACGACACGTTCAAAGGGGTGCGCAGGTCGGCGCTCTGAGTGTCGGTCAAACTCATCAGCAGCGACCACGCCACCGGCAGCAGCATGAAGGCCGCGAACAGCGCGAGGAAGGGCCCGGCGAGGAGCCAGGCGGCCCGGGCCTGCCTGCCGCGCGCCGGGCTCCGGAACGTGAGGCGTCGGCGATCGGCACTCCGCTCCGGCCCTCCGGTGTTCTGCTTGCCGGTGTCGCCCCGCCCGGGGAGCGTATTCGTGGACATGGATGTCATCCGTCCCTACGAGGGGTGCTCATGGCGGTGGCGCTCAGCGGCCCGTGCCGATGCTGGTGGCCTTGGACTGCAGCGTCTTCTGCACCTCGGCGACGGTGGCCTTGCCGAGGGTCAGCTTCTCCAGTTCGGAGTCGATGGTGTCGGCGATCTGCTGCCAGGTCGTGATGGCGGGCGGCGCCTTGCTGACCTCGAGCTGCTCGGCGAACGCCTTCAGGTTCTCGTCCTCGGTCAGCTTCCCCTCGGTCCATGCCTGGGGCGAAGGAGGCAGGCTGCCGGTGGCCTTGGAATAGGTCGCGAGGTTGGCGGGCTCGATCAGGAACTGGGCGAACTTCCATGCCGCGTCGGGGTTCTTGGCCTCCTTGAACACCGCCAGATCGGTGCCGCCGGCGAACCCGGCGGGCTGCTTGGTGTACGGCATCGGCATGGTCTTCCACTTGCCGTCCAGTTGCGGGGAGTCCTTGTGGAAGGTGCCGCCGGCCCACGCGCCCTCCTGGTAGACGGCGGTCAGTCCGTCCTGGAAGGCCTGTACGTTGTCCGCCCTGTCGGTCGGCACCAGGCCCTGCTTCGGAACGCTCGCGTACTCCTCCAGCGCCCTGGCGGCCTCGGGCGTGTCGAAGGTGAACTTTCCGGTCTTGGCGTCGTAGATGTCACCGCCCTGCCGCCAGACCATCGGCAGCCAGAAGATCCAGGAGTTGAAGCCCATCACCAGCCCGCTGGCGTGGCGCAGCTTGGGGTTCTCCTTGCCGGCGGTGGCCTGGATGGCCTTGAGGTCCTTCAGGTATCCGTCCCAGTCGCCGGCCAGGGCGCCCTTGATGCCGGCCTTCGCCGTGAGATCGGTCCGGTAGTAGACCGCTTGGGTGTCGGCGATGAACGGGACGCCGTACGAGGTGTTCTTGTACTTGGTGGTGTCCCACTGGCCGGGGTAGAAGTCCGACGACTTGATCGACGTCGGGGTGGCCTGGAAGCCGTTCAAGGCGGCCATCTCGGCCATCCAAGTGCTGCCCACCATGGACATGTCCGGTGTGTTGCCGCCGGCTATCGCGGTGGTCAGCTTGTCGTGGGCGCCGTCCCACGGGACCGCGGTGATCTTGACGTCTGCGTCCGGGTTCTCCTGCTCGAACTTCTTGGCCAGCTCCTTCAGGTCCTCGTCGGGGTCACCCATGGACCACATGACCACCGTCCCCTTGGCCTTGCCCGCGGCTACCTTGGCGGGTGCGTCGTTGCTGGGGCCGGAGTCCTCGCTCCGGCCGCAGCCGGTGGCCACCAGGGCTGCCGTGACGGTGACGCACAGGGTCTGGATGGTTCTGACCGTGTGACGGGTAGTGATACGCATGATGCGGCTCCTTGCCGTTGAGCGATACAGGCGCGGGGGCTAAGGGTGAGAGCGGGCGGACGCCCGGATGGGCCGGCGCACGGGTGGGGACCGTCTGCGGTGACAGCGGCATCGGCGGTCAGCCGCAGGGCGCGGCTGGAGCATCCGACGCGGAGTGGGTAGGGGCCGGGCGGGGTGGGCCAGGCGCGCCGTTCGGTGTCCCGGATCGGGAACGCGCGAGCGGAAGGGTGCATGTGGGCGGTGCCGCATGAACGCGTGTGCGGCCGCCATGGTTGCGAGGAAGGCGAGGCCGAAGTGGGTCGCCGAGGTTTCAAGGAGACGGAGGGCGGTGCGTCACGGTTGACGCACCGCCCGGCTGCGAGGCGCCATCACGTACGCATCGTGATGACGTCGCGTCAGTTCGAGCTCGACTGTAACGTCGAGCCGCGGATCACAAGGCTGGTGGGAATGATGCGCGACGGGGCGGCCTCGGGCGATCTGCGCACGTGATCGAGCAGCAGACGCGCCGCTGCCTCACCCATTTCCCGCATCGGCTGGCGGATGGTGGTCAAGGCCGGATAGGTGTACGACGCCACCTCGACGTCGTCGAACCCCACCACGGCGACATCCCGCGGAATCTTGAGGCCGGCCTCGTGCAAGGCCGCGAGCACGCCGGCCGCCGAGGGGTCGTTGTGACCGAAGACCGCGTCGAACTCCACGCCGTCCGCGAGAGCTTGCGCCACCGCGCTCCGGCTGCTGTCGAACAAGAAGTCGCCGCAGATGATGCTGCGCGGGTCAAGCTCGATCCCCGCCTGTGCATAGACGTCGACGAAGCCGCCCAGCCGTTCCTGAGTACAGCCGAACTCATCAGGACCGGTCACCACCAGAGGGCGACGGCGACCGAGGTCCAGCAGGTGGCGCGCCGCCTGCTCACCGCCCTCCCGGTTGGTGGTGGCCACATAGGGGAATCCCGGCCGCTGGAAGCGGTCATCTATCAGCACCACCGGCAGTCCGGCCTCGTGCAGTTCCGTGATGGCCGCCAGGGCCCCCTCGGGCTCTATCACCAGCAGCCCGTCGAACGACTTGGCAGCGACCTGCAGGCCCAGCCTGCGCAGTGACTCCTCACCGCCGTTCACGGTCAGCATCCGCAGCCCGAAGCCCTCGGCCTCCAGCGTCTCGACGACCGCCTGCACTATGCCGGCCCAGACCCAGGCCAGATCAGGGACCAGCATGCCGATCATCTGCGTCGTGCCGCGTGCCAGCCCCACGGCCCCCGCGCTCGGCACATAGCCGAGCTCCGAGATCGCCTTGCGGACCTTCGAGACGGTGTCCTCGCTGATCTCGCCCTTGCCGTTCAGCACCCGCGAGACCGTCGTCTTGCTGACGCCGGCCCGCGAGGCCACGTCGGCGATAGTGACTCCCATGTCACCTCCCCTCCCTTCCTGCAGAGGCGGAAGATTTCCCTCCCGCACCGAAGGGACGATCGTACAGAGACCTGTGTAACCGGTACCGGAAGCAGTCCCGGAACCGGTTTCGGTACCGGTTCCGGAAGTGAAGCATCGAGAGACCCGGCCGGTCAACACCCCGGAAACAATTCGTTCACTGGCCGTTCTCGGTCTCGACGTTGTCGCGGAATCCTGCCGGTTCACCATCCGGTCGCCCCCTTGACCTGCTCGTTTACCGGCCCCAACCCGCCATGCCCGAACCAGTTGGCGCGGTTCGCGACCAGCGGTGACGCCTGAGGGCCTGCCGATCCGTACCGAAACAATCGCGCCCGCACCGTTGACGGCACTGGCCGGACTGCGCTTCATTGTCGGGGCACCTGATGTCATCGCTGACATAAGTCAACGATGACACCCCTGGTCAGTGCCGTGGACGTCGGCGCCGACAGGGCGTCACTTTTCGGTCCGTCCGTGCCGGAGCCGCAGTCACCGCTGCGCGGACGGCCGCAGGCAAGGAGACACCATGAGCTCTGCACGCGTATCCCGGCATGCCCGCATGCGGTTGATGGCGGCGGTGGCGACGGTCTGCGCCCTGTCCGCCGCGCCGCTCGCCCCGCAGGCCGTCGCGGCCGACACCCCGCCGTACACCGAGACCTACAGACCCCAGTTCCACTTCACTCCGGAGAAGAACTGGATGAACGACCCCAACGGCCTCGTGTACTACAAGGGCGAGTACCACCTCTTCTACCAGTACAACCCGAACGGCAACTCCTGGGGCGACATGTCCTGGGGGCATGCGGTGAGCAAGGACCTCGTGCACTGGGAGGAGTTGCCGCTCGCCCTGTCGCACGACGCCGAGGAGATGGTGTTCTCCGGCAGCGCGGTCGTCGACTGGAACAACACCACCGGTTTCGGCACGAAGAAGAACCCGCCCATGGTGGCGATCTACACCAGCGCCTACAAGGACGGCGGCAAGCAGGCCCAGTCGCTCGCCTACAGCACCGACCGGGGCCGCACCTGGACCAAGTACCAGGGCAATCCCGTCATCGACATCGGCTCCAACAACTTCCGCGACCCCAAGGTCCAGTGGCACGCCCCGACCAAGAGCTGGCTGATGACCGTGTCGCTGTCCGCCGAGCACAAAGTGCGGTTCTACTCGTCCAAAAACCTCAAGGACTGGGACCTGCTCAGCGATTTCGGACCGGCCGGCGCGACGGGCGGCGTGTGGGAATGCCCCGACCTGTTCCCCCTGGCGGTCGACGGCGACAAGAACAACATCAAGTGGGTCCTGGTCGTCAACATCAACCCCGGTGGTATCGCGGGCGGTTCGGCCGCCCAGTACTTCATCGGCGACTTCGACGGCAAGAAGTTCACCGCCGACGACAAGGGCACCTACACCCCGCCGGCCGGCGAGGTCGTGCAGGACTTCGAGGGCGCCGGCTTCGGTGAGTGGACGACGACCGGGGACGCGTTCGGCCAGGGACCGGCAGCCGGGGCGGTGGACGGGCAGGGAGCCGTCACCGGTTTCGACGGCAAGGGCCTCGCCAACAGCTTCCACGGCGGTGACGGGACCACCGGCACCCTCAGCTCGCCCGAATTCACCGTCGACAGCCCCTACTTGAACTTCAAGGTCGGTGGCGGGCGGCATCCGCACGAGGCCGGAACCGTCATGGACAGGACTCCGCCCGAGGGCACGGTCCTCGCCGACTTCGAAGGCGGCACCTACCGCGACTGGACGAAGACCGGAGACGCCTTCGGCACCGCGCCGGCCACCGGCACCCTCCCCGACCAGGGGCAGGTCTCCGGCTTCCTGGGAGACGGGCTGGTCAACACCTTCCTGAACGGCGACTCGGCCACCGGCACACTCACGTCGCCCGAGCTCACCCTCGACAAGAAGCACATCAACTTCCTCATCGGCGGCGGCAACCACCCGGCCGACTCCGACAACCCCACCGCCGTCGAGCTCCTCGTGGACGGCCAGGTCGTCCGCAGCTCCACCGGAAAGGACGGCGAGGCACTCAACTGGGCCTCGTGGGACGTCGGCGAACTCGGCGGCAAGAAGGCGCAGATTAAGATCGTCGACAACAACAGCGGTGGCTGGGGCCACCTCAACGTCGACCACATCGTGCTGTCCGACACCCAGGCGCAGCCGGTCTCCCAGGAGACGTCCGTCAATCTACTCGTCGACGGCAAGGTCGTCCGCAGCGCGACCGGCGCCGACAGCGAGACCCTGGACTGGGCGTCCTTCGACATGCGCCCGTACGCCGGCAAGAAGGCGCGGATCCAGATCCTCGACATGAACACCGCCGGCTGGGGCCACGTCATGGCCGACCAGTTCACCGAGGCTGACAAGCCCGCCAAGTCCGTCGTACAGCGCGCCGACTGGGCCGACTACGGCAAGGACTACTACGCGGCGGTGTCATGGGAGAACGCACCGGGCGGCAAGCGGCACATGATCGGCTGGATGAA
This sequence comes from Streptomyces sp. NPDC050704, assembly GCF_040654355.1. Taxonomy (NCBI): domain Bacteria; kingdom Bacillati; phylum Actinomycetota; class Actinomycetes; order Kitasatosporales; family Streptomycetaceae; genus Streptomyces; species Streptomyces sp. NPDC050704. The sequence goes on from NZ_JBFAHW010000119.1 coordinate 24,054, forward strand.
CAACTGGGACTACGGCCAGTCCGTCCCCACCTCCCCCTGGCGCGGCGCGCAGAGCGTTCCGAGGGAGATGGCCCTGCGCACCGTCGACGGCCAAGTCCGGCTGACCAGCAAGCCGGTGGGCAGCCTGGAATCCCTCCGGCAGAAGCGCCCGGCGACCGCGACCGGCGTCACCGTCAAGAGCACCTCCAAGCCCCTGATCGGCCCCACGGCCAAGGGCAGGGCGCTCGACATCGAGGCGACCTTCTCCCTCAAGGACGCCGACCGGTTCGGCCTGAAGGTGCGCACCGGCGCGGGCGGCGAGGAGACCGTCATCGGCTACGACACCACGACCGAGGAGCTGTACGTCGACCGCACCCGCTCCGGCGTCGTCGACTTCAACAGCACCTTCCCCGGCGTCCAGACCGCACCCCTGAAGGCCAAGAACGGCAAGGTCAAGCTGCGTATCCTCGTCGACTGGTCGTCCGTCGAAGTCTTCGGCGGCAACGGCGAGGCCGTGATCACCGACCAGATCTTCCCCGACCCCTCCAGCACCGGCGTCGAGGTCTTCGCCGAGGGCGGCACCGCCACCCTCGACCAGATGCGGGCGTGGCAGCTGAAGTCCATCTGGCGGTGACGCGCCGCGGGTCCGCGCGCCGGCCGGCCAGGAGCGGCTGCCGGCGCGCGGCTGACACTGGTGTGACTCGAGGGGCGAGTGCCCTTGGAGAACTGCTCAGAAGTGGGTGGTGATCCCGAAGGTCTGCCGGAGCTGGGCCATGTCGCGACGGTCGTGATCAGCAGGTTCATAGCCCTGGTGGAAGTAGACCTGCTGCTCGGGCGACAGGCACGGGACGGTCGCCCCGAGGATCGTGCCAGTGACGAAGCACGAGCCGGGATAGGTGAACGGGTGCTCGGGGTCGGGTGACGCCTGCACGGCGGATCCGTCCTCAGCAAAGATCAGAGGGTGAAGATCGATCTCCCGGTCGTGAGGGTCGGTGACGACGAACCGCACGGGACGCCAGTCGAGGGTCTCGACGAACCCGGCGTCCGCGAGAGCCGCCACGACGGCCGCTTCCTGGTTCTTGCGGTGCATCAGGTCCAGGTCACGGTGCCGGCGGGTTTGCTCGCCGACCAGGGCGTCGATGCCCCAGCCACCGCCGATCCAGATGTCGACGTCCGCGTTCCGCAGCACGGCGAGGATGGACAACACATCGTCGGCCTTCATCACCTCACGCACGCTAGCGGTGATCAGGTGGGCGGGCGAGTGGATTTGCAGTCGATCTCCCCGCGCTCCAGCTCCGCGTCGCCGCCGGTGTTCAACGCTCGTCACGGATGCGTGGCCAGCGGATCGAGGAACGTCAGGACGGAGGCGTCCTCCTCGATCAGCGGGGTGAGGGCGGCGTTGAACGGACCGCCGTACGGGGCGTTCAGGTGCGTCTGGAAGGCGTCCTCGTCCCGGTAGACCTCGAAGATCCAGTAGGCGCGTGGGTTGGCCGCCTTGGTGTAGACGTCGAAGGCCAGGTTGCCTTCCTCCGCGTGCACCTTCAGGGCGTAGTCCCGGATCAGGCGGGCGACTTCGTCCTCCGTTCCCTCTCGGGCGGTGAACTCGGCGAGCAGGCTTTTCGTCATGGTTTCGGGTCCTTGTCAGTGAGTGGAGTCGAGGTGCTGGGCGACGGTCTTTTCCGTCGCGAACCTTGCCAACTGGCTCTCCCATGGCGGGTTGGGGCCGGCGACCGAGCAGGTCAGGGCCGCGACCTGCGTGGCGAACAGGCAGGCGGCCTCGACATCGCCGATACGCAGGTCGGTCAGCCTGCCGCCGAGGAGTCCGCGGGTGCCGAGGTGGTGCAGCAGTCCGGCGGTGAACGAGTCCCCCGCACCGACTGTGTCGACGACCTGCGTCGCCACTGCGGGGACCTGCACCCGTTCCCCGTCGAGTGAGGCCAGGGCGCCATCGGCGCCGCGCGTGATCACGACGAGCCGCGCCCCCGCCGCATGCCAGGTGTCGCACGCCTGCTCGGGCGGCGTCCCGGGCAGCAGGAGTTCCAGGTCGTCCTCGCTCAGCCGCAGCACATCCGCGAGGCCGCACCAGTGCGCCAGCCGAGCGCGGTAGACCTCGGGGTGCACCAGGAGCGGGCGGACGTTGGGGTCGATGCTGATGGTGGCCCGGGGGCCGGCCGCTGCCAGGAAGTCCTCCACCACCACCGCCCCGGGTTCCTTGACCAGGGCCAGCGATCCGGTGTGTACGCAAGCGGTGTCGGCCAGGTCCACCCCGGCCAGTTCCGCGCTCGTCCACTGCCAGTCGGCGGTGGCCTGCGCATGGAAGGAGAACGTGGCCTGGCCCTTCGTGTCCAGCTCGGCCACGGCCAGCGTGCTCGGCTCGGCGGCCTCGACGGCGTACGACAGGTCCACCCCGGATGCCTCCAGGTGGGCCCGGAAGAGACGGCCGAACACGTCGCCGGACAGCCGCGCGAGGAAGCGGGCCGGGGTGGCAAGGCGGGCCAGGGCAACCGCCGTGTTGGCGGGTCCGCCGCCCGGCAGCACCCGCAGGGCGAGTTCGTTCCGGGTACCTGCGGGTTCGGTGAACGCGTCGGCGACGCACTCTCCCAGGACGGTGATCTGAGGCGGGGTCATGGGCTGCTCTTTTCTTGGAACGCGCCGGCAAAACGGGCAGGTCGCGGGCAGTCGCTGAATGGCTTCGGGCGGGAGACGGCTGCGGGCGTTGCCGATTTGTGACGGGTGCAAGGCATTGACGTTGCCTGGAGATGGAGTCCATCATCCTGGCCAAGCAGTGTCAACGATGACATAAGTCAACGATGACACTTCGGGACGGCATGCCCCGATGCCGGCCGCTCGCCCGCAATCCCGCAGGAGTCGTTCATGTCACGCATCTCTCGTCTGCCCTCCTCCTTGCTCAGAGCCGCCGCCTGCACGGGTGTCGCAGCCCTCGCCCTGACCGCCTGTGGATCCGGATCCGAATCGGGCAGCGCGAGCACCGGCTCGGGCAGCGTCAAGGTCGGTCTGATCACCAAGACCGACACCAACCCGTTCTTCGTGAAGATGAAGGAGGGCGCGGAGAAGGCCGCCAAGGAGAACGGTGTCGAACTGTCCACCGCGGCAGGCAAGTTCGACGGCGACAACGCCGGTCAGGTCACCGCCATCGAGAACATGGTCGCCGCCGGCGTGAAGGGCATCCTGATCACCCCGAGCGACTCCAAAGCGATCGTGCCGGCCCTCGAGAAGGCCAAGGCCAAGGGTGTCCTGGTCATCGCCCTCGACACCCCGACCGACCCGGAAAGCGCGGTCGACGCCCTCTTCGCCACCGACAACGTCAAGGCCGGTGAGCTGATCGGCGAGTACGCCAAGGCCGCCATGAAGGGCAAGTCGGCGAAGATAGCCACCCTCGACCTCGCGCCGGGCGTCTCTGTCGGCGTCCAGCGGCACAGCGGCTTCCTGAAGGGCTTCGGCGCCACCGACAAGGACGTCGTCTGCGCCCAGGACACCGGCGGCGACCAGGCCAAGGGCCAGACCGCGATGGAGAACTGCCTGCAGAAGTCGCCCGACATCAACGTCGTCTACACCATCAACGAGCCGGCCGCGCTGGGCGCGTACACCGCGCTCAAGGCCAAGGGCCGGGAGAAGGACGTGCTGATCGTCTCGGTCGACGGCGGCTGCACCGGCACTCAGGCCGTCAAGGACGGCAAGATCGCCGCGACTTCGCAGCAGTACCCGCTGAAGATGGCCGCCGAGGGCGTCAAGGCCGTCGTGACGTATGCCAAGGATGGCAAGAAGGCGTCTGGTTACACCGACACCGGGGTCACGCTGATCACCGACAAGGCGCAGGACGGGGTCACCTCCAAGGACACCGCCTTCGGCCTGGAGAACTGCTGGGGCTGAGCCGCCGACCCCAGCTGCCGCCGTAGCCGCCGTAGTAGCTGCCGCCGTTCGAAACCCCTCAGCGGGGCGGCCGGCCCCTCCTCCCCGACCGGGGACGGCCGCCCCTCGTCTCTTGCCGTCCGCCAAGGACCGACAAGGACTTGAGTCTTCCGACAAGGACCTCGCATGACTGCCACGTCCACGCCACCCTCCACGTCCACGCCGTACGCCGAGCTCAAAGCACCGACCACGGCCCGCCGACTGCTCACCCAGCCGACCACCGGCCCGCTGGTCGCCCTCCTCCTGGCCTGCGCCTTCTTCTCCGTCTCGAGCGACCAGTTCCTCACCGGCGGGAACTTCTCGCTGATCGTGCAGCAGGTCATGGTCGTCGGCACCCTCGCCATCGGACAGACCCTGATCATCCTCACCGCGGGCATCGACCTGTCCTGCGGAGCGGTGATGGCGTTCGGCAGCATCGTGATCGCCAAGATGGCGGCCGAGGGCTCCCTGCCCCCGCTCGCCGCGATCGCGCTGGGCCTGGCCGTCTGCGGCGGCTTCGGGCTGCTCAACGGGGCGTTGGTGCAGAAGATCCCGCTGCCGCCGTTCATCGTCACCCTCGGCATGCTCAACGTGGCGTTCGCGCTGACCCACATCTACTCCGAGGAGCAGACGGTCACCAACCTGCCGGGCCCGCTGACTGCGCTCGGGCAGACCTTCCCGCTCGGCAAGACCGACATCACCTACGGCTCGCTGGTCACCATCGCCCTGTTCCTCCTCCTCGCCTACGCGCTGAGTAACACAAGTTGGGGCCGGCACGTCTACGCACTGGGCAACAGCCCGGAAGCGGCACGGCTGAACGGCATCCGCACCTCCCGACTGACCATCGGCGTCTACACCGCGGCCGGCGTCCTCTACGGCATCGCCGCCCTGCTGCTCATCTCCCGCACGGGAGTCGGCGACCCCCAGGCGGGACAGACCGACAACCTCGACAGCATCACGGCCGTGGTCCTCGGCGGCACGAGCCTCTTCGGCGGACGCGGTTCGGTCCTGGGCACCTTCATCGGCGTCCTCATCGTCGGCGTCTTCCGCAACGGCCTGCAGCTGATGGGCGTCGCGTCCATCTACCAGACCCTGATCACCGGCGTCCTGGTGATCCTCGCGGTGACCATCGACCAGCTCTCCCGGAAGAAGGCCCGATGACCACCACCTCCTCCCCCACCCCTGTGCTGCAGGCCCGCGGTCTGGTCAAGCGCTACGGCCAGGTCACCGCCATCGACGGCGCCGACTTCGACCTGCTGCCCGGCGAGGTCCTCGCCGTCATCGGCGACAACGGAGCCGGCAAGACCAGCCTGATCAAGGCCCTCACCGGCGCGGTGACCCCCGATGCGGGCGAGATACGCCTCAACGGCAAGCCGATCCAGTTCTCCGGGCCGCAGAGCGCACGCGCCCACGGCATCGAGACGGTCTATCAGGACCTCGCCGTGGCCGCCTCCATGGACATCGCCTCGAATGTGTTCCTCGGGCGCGAGCTGCGCCGCCCCGGTGTCCTGGGCAGTGTCTTCCGCATGCTGGACAAGAAGCGGATGCGGAAGGAGGCCGCCGAGCACATGGCCGACCTGAAGATCGGCCTGCGCTCGCTGACCCAGTCGGTGGAGACCCTCTCCGGCGGACAGCGGCAGGCCGTCGCGGTCGCCCGTTCCGTCGCCTGGGCCCGCAGCGTCGTCGTCATGGACGAACCCACCGCCGCCCTCGGCGTCAAGGAGTCCGGCCAGGTCCTGGACCTCATCCGCCGCGTCCGCGACAAGGGCATGCCGGTGGTCCTGATCAGCCACAACATGCCGCACGTCTTCGAGATCGCCGACCGGATCCACGTCCACCGACTGGGCCGACGCGCCGCGGTGATCAAGCCCTCCGACTACTCCATGGCGGAGGTCGTCGCTATCATGACCGGCGCGCTCACCGTCGATGAGGCCGGAGCTACTGTCGTAGCAGATTCGGAGGCCGCGAAGGCCGCCGGAGTCCAGGCCACCTGACAGCACAACCCCGCTCTCACGGCTTCCGGCCGAGGCCGCGGCCGGAACCGACGAGCACAGGAGACTGTTTCCTCCATGGCAGCGAACCGCCGCCCCACCCTGGCCGACGTCGCACGAGAAGTCGGCGTCAGCGCCAAGACAGTCTCGCGCGTCCTCAACGAGGACGGACCCGTCTCGCCGCAGACGCGGGAAGAGGTACTCGCCGCCGTGGCCAAGCTGGGCTTCCAGACCAACCTCATGGCGCGCAACATCCGCGTCGGCGGCCCGGACACCACCATCGGCCTGGTCATCCCCGACCTCGCCAACCCCTTCTTCGGAACCGTGGCCCGCGCCATCGAGGACACCGTCGGCGAACGCGGACTGACCCTGCTCATGGGCTCCTCCGCCGACGACCCCGACCGCGAACGCGCCCTGACGGCCAAGTTCCTCGCCCGGCGCGTCAGCATCCTGATCGTCGTGCCGTCCGTCGGCGCCGACCACTCCCCCCTCAAGTCCCACCGTACGGCGGGGCTGCCCATCGTCTTCCTCGACCGACCAGGAGTCGGCCTGTCCACGGACAGCATCGTCAGCTCCAACCGTGCAGGGGCCCAAGACGGTGTCGCCCACCTCATCGCCCACGGGCACCGCCGCATCGGATTCGTCGGCGACCTGCCCGTCAAGCTGTACACCCGCCGCGAACGCCTCGCCGGATACCGCGCGGCCCTGCAAGAAGCCGACATCCCCTACGACCGCTCCCTGGTCGCCAGCGCACACGACCAGCCGGGAGCCGAGGCCGCGACCTCCCAACTCCTCGAACTGGCCGATCCTCCCACGGCCTTGTTCGCCGGAAACAACATCATGGCGCTCGGCATCGTCGCCGAACTCGCCCGCGGCAAGCGCAAGGACGTAGCCGTCGTCGCCTTCGACGACGTATCACTCGCCGAAGCCCTCGAACCGGCCCTGACCGTCGTCGCCCAGGACCCCGAAGAACTCGGCCGCAGCGCCGCGGTCACCGCCCTGGCCCGGCTCGACGGCGACCGCTCCCGCGCTCGCACCATCACCGTTCCCACCCGGCTCATCGTCCGGGGCTCGGGGGAGCAACCCGCACCCAAGCCGTAAGCGGCTTACCCCCTGTCGGACGACGAGCCGGGACCACACTCAGGTGACCTCCCGGAAGCGGTAGCAGCCGGGTCGGGTGTGCCAGCGTGCCGTTCGGCGTCCCAGATCGGGAAAGGGCGGAAACGTGCGCCTCGATGGTGACGTGTGAACGTGGCTCCGCGTGGATGGTGGTGAAGCCGGCCTGCAGGCAAACAAGGTGGTTCGGTCTGCCCTCTGGACGACTTCAGCCGGCCCTGGACGGCCTACCCGCGCGCCCGAGGACCGGTGTTGTCGGTTCCACGGCCCACTAGAGTCAATGCCGTGACTCTGGTGGTGATCTTGTCGGGGTGGGACGGCGGTCGCTGGTGGTGGTTGGCTGGTCGGTGGCGGGGAGGCCTCGGTTGTGAGGCCGTGGACGGTGTCGATGCGTCCGGCAAGTTTTCAGCGGATTCCCCCCGCTGACGGTCCAAACGGCGTGGGCGGCGTGCCCGAGGGGGACGTCGGTGATGCTGATGCGGGACCGGCATCCAGCACCGCCCTCACCTCATCGACGGCTGCCTTGCCGAAACCGGGCTCACGCGCCGGCCAGAACGCCTGGATCGACATCATGGCCTACCAGGCGATCAACACGGCGGCGCCGGTCGTCTACCGACCGTCGGCCAACGTCGCCACCACCAACATCCGGCTCTACGTACGCAACAGCAACCAGAACGGA
>NZ_JBFAHW010000120.1:0-31480 GCF_040654355.1 Streptomyces sp. NPDC050704
GGCTCCGCCCCAGACCCCGTGGGGTTGTGGTGTTGGGTGCGGGTGGGTGGGGGCTGGTCGCGCCCCGCGGCGGAGCCGCAGATGTCACAGCCCCGCGCCCCTAACCCCCTCAGCCCGTCCGGCGTTTGAGGACGAGGCCGTTCAGGCCGAAGCGGGGGTCTGGGGGCGCAGCCCCCAGGGATGGGACGGGTAGGGGCGGCGGGGGCGAGAAAAACCCCTACAGCAAGCCCGCCGCCGCCAAGAACTTCCCCACCCGCTCCACTTCACCCGCCGACAGCGGAACCTGCGGCTCGGCGGTCGCCGGGCAGTCGATGATCCCGCGCAGATACAGCGCCGCCTTGAACGCCCCGAGCCCCGACGAACTCCCCCCCATCCGCCCCGGATCACCGACACGAACCATGCCGAACAGCCCGCACAGCCGCTCCTGTTCGGCCCGGGCGCGAGCCCAGTCACCCTCCCGGCAGAGCCGGACCAGCCGGACATACCCGTGCGGGTCGACGTTCCCGAGCCCGGGCACGGCCCCGTCCGCCCCCACCGCCAGCGCGCTGTCGACAACCAGCTCGGACCCGGTCAGTACACTGAAACCGGCGATGTCGGGCCGCGCGCGGGCCCCGGTCACGACGGCCCGGAAGTTCCCCTCGTCGCCGCTGGAGTCCTTCAGCCCGGCCAGCACACCCTCGGCGGCCAGCTCCAGCACCAGCTCCGCGTCCAGTTTCGAGTGCACGGCCACCGGGAGGTCGTACGCGAAGACCGGCACGGGCGAGCGGGACGCGACGAGCCGGTAGTGGCGGGCGATCTCCGCCGGGTGCGTACGCGTGTAGAAGGGAGCCGTCACGACCACGGCGTCGGCGCCCGCGTCGGTGACGTACCGGACGTGGTCGAGGACCCGTGGCGTCGTCATGTCGATGGCGCCGGCGAGCACGGGCAGCCGCCCCGCGAGATGACCGACGACCGTCTCGACGACGAGCTTCCGGTGACGATCCGTCAAGTAGGCGGCCTCGGACGACGATCCGAGCACGAACAGCCCGTCCACTCCGCCCTCCACCAGGTGGTCGACCAGTCTGATCAGTGAGGGGACGTCCACCTCGCGGTCCGGTGTCAGGGGCGTGCAGACGGGCGGAACGACACCGGTCAGCGGGGCGGGAAGGGTCATCGAGGCTCCCTGGGACTGCTTCTGGCTGGGACTGCTGCTGGTCAGGGCTGCTGGGTTCGGATGTCGTGGATGTCGTTGGTGTCATGGACGCCGTGGATTTCGGCCATGGCGGTGGCCTCCGGGACCGTGGCGACGGCCTGTGCGACGAGGTCACGTGTCGACTGCCCCTCCTCCACGGGATGGTGGCACCGGAAGCGATGTCCGGCGGACGAGGCCGGCGCGAAGTCCGGCATGACCTCGGCGCACACCTCGCTCGCCTTCCAGCACCGGGTACGGAACGGACACCCGCTCGGCGGCCGCGTGGCCGACGGTACGGGCCCGACCAGCGGAATCGGGTCGATCGGATCGAGCAGGCCGGGTGTCGCGGAGAAGAGGGCCCGGGTGTACGGGTGCCGGGCGCTGTCCGTCACCTCGTCGGCCGGGGACTCCTCGACGATCCGCCCCAGGTACATCGTGATGACGCGGTCACTCATCCTCCGTACCGTCTGGATGTCGTGCGAGACGAAGACCAGGGCCAGGCCCAGCCGTTCCTTCAGGTCCAGGAGGAGGTTGAGGATCTGGGCGCGGACCGACACGTCCAGCGCGCTCGTCGGTTCGTCCGCCACCACCAGGTCCGGATCGAGGGCCAGCGCCCGCGCGATGGCCACGCGCTGCCGCTGCCCGCCCGACAGCTGCCCCGGCAGCCCGTCGGCCAGCACCTTGGGCAGGCCGACCAGGGACATCAACTCCCTTACCCGCTCCTCGCGTTGGCGGACCGTTCCGCGCCTGTGCACGTCGAGGGGGTCCCGCAGGATCTGGCGTACCGTCAGCCTGCGGTTCAACGCCGTCGACGGGTCCTGGAAGATCATGCCCGTGTTGCCGCCGACCGCCGCACGCCGTTCGGCCGGCTTCATCGTCCACAGGTCGCGGCCGCGGAAGGCCACCGTCCCGGACGTCGGCTTCTGGACGCCCACCAGCACCTTGGCGAGCGTCGACTTCCCGCAGCCGGACTCGCCGACGACGCCCACCGTCTCGCCGGGCGCGATGGCGAGATCGGCGCCGGTCAGGGCGTACACGCGATCGCGCGCGAACAGGCCGCCGGTGCGCGCCTTGTGGACGACGTGGGTGGCGGAGAGCTCGATCAGCGGAGTCGTCCCGTCACTCATGCGCCTCCCCGTACCCGGGCCCGTACCCGCACTCGCACCATTCTTCGTGTTCGTCATGTCAGGGCCCCGCTTCCCGTCGGCTCGTGAGGTCCGTGCGGCTCGTGCGGTCCGTGCGGTCCGTGGGGTCCGTTCGCGGGCAGAGCGATCGCCGGGTGGTGGCAGGCGACCTCGTGGCGGCCGGGAGGTCCCGTGAGCCGGGGCGTCGTCGTACGGCACACCTCCGTCGCCATCGGGCACCGGTCGGCGAACCGGCAGCCCGCCGGGAAGTCGGCCGGCGCCGGGACGACGCCCTTGATCTGCGTCATCCGCTCGGCCGCTGACTCCAACGACAGGACGCTGCCCAGCAGTCCGCGCGTGTAGTGGTGGGTGGGCGACTCCACGAGGTCCGCGGTCACACCGGTCTCCACGATCTGGCCGCCGTACATCACGACGACCCGGTCGGTGACGTCCGCGACGAGCGCGAGGTCGTGCGAGACGAGGATCAGGGCGAAGTCCAGCTCGGCGCGCAGCCGGAGCAGCAGCTCTATGATCTGCGCCTGCACGGTCACGTCCAGGGCCGTCGTCGGCTCGTCGGCGACGATCAGCTTCGGGCTGCGGGACAGCGCCATGGCGATGAGGACGCGCTGGCGCTGGCCGCCGGAGAGTTCGTGCGGGTAGCTGCGCAGGGTGCGTTCGGGGTCCAGGCCGACCATCTCCAGGAGTTCGGCGCCGGTGCGCTTGCCGCCCCTGCGTACGACCTGCTTGAGCTGGGAGCGGATCGTCATCGCCGGGTTCAGCGACGACAGCGCGTCCTGGTAGATCATCGCCATGTCGTGGCCGAGGAGTTTGCGCCGCACGCGCATCGGCTCGCCCACCAACTGCCGCTGGTTGAACCGGACATGGCCGCGGACCCGCGCTCCCTTCGGCTCCAGGCCCATCACCGTGAGCGCCGTCAGCGACTTACCGCAGCCCGACTCACCGACCAGGCCCAGGACTTCACCGGGCTGTACGTCGAAACTGATGCCGTCCACGATGTCCACACCCCCGTGGCGGGCATCGAAACCGATGGCCAGGTTCTCGACGCTGAGCACCGGTTGCCGGCCTTCGGGCAGCTGGCGAGCCCGGGCCCGCAGCCGGTTGGCCGCCTCCGTCAGACCCGGCAGCTCCAGGACCTTCCCGCTGCCCGGCTCGGGGGCTTCCAGCCGGTCCTTCTCCTTGCGGGCCTCGGGGACGTCCCGCGCCGCGGGCGCCGCCCACGCGTCCGAGACGCCCTCGGAGAGGATGTTGAGCGACAGTACGGTGATCAGCATCAGCAGGCCCGGGAAGACGGTCGCCCACCAGCCCCCGGTCAGCACCATGTTCTTGCCGTCCGCGATGACACTGCCCCAGGACGGGTCCGGCGGCCGCACCCCCGCCCCGATGAAGGACAGCGACGCCTCGAAGACGATCGCCTCGGCGACCTGAACGGTGCAGAACACCAGCACGGGGGCCGCGCAGTTGATCGCCACGTGCTTCAGCACGATGTGCGGTGTGCGCGCGCCGATGACCCGTTCGGCCGTCACATAGTCCTCGCCGTACTGGGCCATCACGTTGGCCCGTACGACCCGCGCCATCGGCGGCATGTAGAGAAACGCGATCGCGCCGATGAGGATCGGGATGCTGCCGCCGAACACCGCGACGAACACGGCCGCGAGCGCGATCCCCGGGAACGCCATGATGATGTCCAGGCAGCGCATCAGCGTCTCGTCGACCGCCTTGCGCGAGGTCGCCGCGATCGCGCCGAGCAGCGCCCCGACGACGAGGGCGAGTCCGGTCGCGCCGAGACCGATGGCCAGTGACCAGCGCGCCCCGTACATGAGGCGGCTGAGGATGTCGCGGCCCAGGCTGTCCTGCCCCATCCAGTGCGAGCCGGAGGGCGCGCCCTCGCCGTTTCCGTTGTCGACCAGGCCTGCCTGGTCGAGCGGGTCGTGCGGAGCGATCAGCGGGGCGAGCAGCGCCGTCAGGACGACGATCCCGATGACGACGACGGCGATCCGCGAGATCAGGGGGAGCCGCCGGAACCCCCGGAGGCGGATGCCGGGCCGGGAGAGCGCCTCCGTCAGCCGCGTACGAGAAAAGGTCATGCTTCGGCACTCCTCAGGCGCGGGTTGACCAGCAGATAGAGGATGTCGATGACGAGGTTCACGATCACGAAGCCGAAGGCGGTCGTCAGCACGACCCCCTGCACGACGGCCGGATCGCCGTTCTTCACGGCGTCGATCATCAGCTTCCCCATACCCGGCAGATTGAAGATCGTCTCGATGACGACCGCACCGCCGAGCAGATAGCCGACGCGCAGGCCCAGGACGGTCAGCGGGTTGATGAGCGCGTTGCGCAGCACGTTCCGGCCGACCACGACGACCGGCGGCAGCCCGCTCCCGATGGCCGTCCGTACGTAGTCCTTGTCCAACTCCTCGACCACCGCGGTCCGTACGATCCTCGTCAGCTGCGCGGCGACCGGCAGCGACAGCGCGAACGCGGGCAGCGTCATGGTCTTCAGCCAGCCCGTGAACGAGTCACCGGGGTTGATGTAACCGCTGGTCGGGAACCACCCGAAGTCCACCGCCAGGTACTGGATCATCAGCAGCGCCAGCCAGAAGCCGGGCGCGGCGACGCCGGTCAGCGAGACGATCCGGATCAGCTGGTCGGGCAGCCGGTCCCGGTAGATCGCCGCGGTGACCCCGCCGAGCAGGGCCAGCACCACGGCGATGCCGAGGCCCAGGAAGGTGAGCTGCATGGTGAGCGGCAGCGCGGTGGTGACCTGTTCGACGACGGGCTGCCTGGTCAGCGCGCTTATGCCCATGTCGCCCCGGACCAGGTCCCCGACGAAGTCGAGATAGCGCACCGGGAACGGATCGAGCAGCCCGTTGCGCTCCCGGAAGTCGTGCAGCTGCTGCTCGGTGGGGTTCGCGCCCTGGAAGTACGCGGACGCCGGATCACTGTCCGAGAACCGCATCACGAGAAACACGAACAGCACGATCCCGAGCATCAGCGGCACGAGCAGGGCAATACGACGGACCAGAATCCTGACGATCGCGACCACGTACGACTCTCTCTCCTCGCTGTTCCGGCCGATCCGATGAATCTGGCTGATCCGCTACGCGCCCTTAAGGGGCGCGGGGAACTGCGCGACCAGCCACAACGGACCCGCAGTCTCCACACAACCCCTAAACCCACTTCGCCTGGAGAACGTTTATCCCCGGGTACGGCTGCGGCCGAATACCCGTCAAATCCTTCGCATCCCACGCAGTGATCAGCTCGTTGTGCACGACCGGATAGATGACGGCGTTCTCCGCGACGACATCGATGTACTCCTGAGTCATCCGCTTCTTCGACTCGGCGTCCGGCTCCCGCGTGGCCTGGTCCATCCGCTTGAAGAGATCCTTCGCCACGGAGTTGTTCTCCCAGCGGGCATACCGCATCCAGGTGTTACCCGGCCCGTAGTTGTAATGCATGATCAGGTCGGCATCGAGGCCGAACTGATTCGGATTCGAGGCGGCCGCGACGACCTGGAAGTCCTTCTTCTGGTCCAGCTTCGTGAAGAGCGCAGCGGTTTCCTGCGGTTCCAGGGTCGTCTCGACGCCGATCGCGTCCCACGAGGCCTTGATGGTCGGCAGACAGTCCACGATCCAGCTCACGTTGACCGCCATCAGATTGACCTTCAGCCCGCTGACCCCGGCCTCCTTCAGCAGTTCCCTCGCCCGGTCCGGGTCGTGGCCGTAGACGGTCTTCGCCTTCCGGTACGTCGGATTCCCCTCGTTGAGATACGACGTCGCCGGCTTCCCGTGACCCCGCAGCGCGGCCTGGATCATCTTCTCCGTGTCGATCGCGTAATGCAGCGCCTGCCGCACCCGTACGTCGTCGAACGGCTTGTGGGCGGTGTTGAAGAGAAGGAAGAGGTGATTCATCCCCGCCCCGCCCTCGACCTTCATACCGCCCTTTTCCAGCTGGGAGATATTGGCGTACGGAATGTTGTCGGAGATCTGCGCGCCCGCACTCGAACCCGAGATCTTCGCGACGCGCGGCGCGGCGTCCACGATCGTCAGCCAGTTCATCTTCTTGAACGCGGCTTTCCGCGGCCCGTTGTAGTCGGCGAACGCCTCGAAGGTGGTGTTGGACTTCGGGTGGTGCGCGGCCTGCCGGTACGGCCCCGAGCCGACCGCCTTGCCCTTCATCGCGTCGTCCAGCGCCCCCGCCTTCCCAAAGACGTGCTTCGGCATGATCTTCGCGAGGGTGAGCCGCTGCACCCCGTCCGGGAACGGGAACTTGAGGACCAGCTCCACCGACTTGTCGTCGACCTTCCGCACCTCCTTCAGCCAGGACGCGAAGAACGTGTAGGCGAGCGTCGTGGTCTTGGTGTCCAGCGCCCGTTCGTAGGTGAAGACCACGTCGTCGGCGGTGACGGGCTGCCCGTCGTGCCACTGCGCGCCCTCCCGCAGCGTGAACTTCCAGGTCGTCGCGGCGGGATCGGCCGGAACGGCGGTTGCCAGCGCCGGGTACGGCTCACGGCTGATCGGATCGGTGTCGAGCAGCCCCTCGTAGATGTGGTGGTTGCCGGCCATCGCGAACGCCGAGGCCGTCATCAACGGGTCCCAGCTCTGGTCGTTCCCGTAGCCGATCACCGCGGTCAGTGTCCGGTCCTCGCCCTCGCCCCCGCCACCCGTCTCGTTCGTCGACTCGGGACCCGACGAGCAGGCGGAGAGCGAGGAGGTGATCGCGGCGGCCGCGCCCAGCGCGCCGGAGTACTTCAGGAACGACCGGCGGTGCAGCGCCGGTGCGGGGGTCGCGTCGCGCACGGTTCCTCCAGCAAGGGGTGGGAGATACGACGTCCTACGTCTATAGGTGCAGCGTGACCATAGGAGGGGGCGTGGGGGTGGTCAAGGGAACGCGCACGAATGCCGTTTCTGCCAGAGGTGCAACCAATGTCGGGCGGAAATATGGTTAGTTGACGGGCGCTCAGCATCTGTCCGGCACCCGTCCTGCCCGGAGGTGGGACGTGGGACGTCCGTCGCGCGTACGATGCGGCGCATGTCTGAGCGGCGCACGTCCGACGACCCCGTGAACTCCTCCCTCTCCCGGGTGCGCTCGGCCCGCGAGCCGCGGGTGAGCAGCCAGATCCAGCGCGAGGTCATGCAGCTGATCCTCGACCGCAGGCTCCGGGCCGGCGCGCCCCTGCCCACCGAGACCGAGCTGATGGAGTCCCTGGGCGTCAGCCGCAACTCCGTCCGCGAAGCACTCAAGGCACTCCAGGCCCTCGACATCGTGGAGATCAGACACGGCTACGGGACGTACGTGGGCCAGGCGTCCCTGACCCCGCTCGTCGACGGCCTGACCTTCCGCACACTCGCCCAACAGGGCGACGACACCGGCGCGTTGGCGGAGATTCTCCAGGTCAGGGAGGTCCTGGAGGAGGGGCTCATCCGGCGGGTGGCGGGCGCACTGACCGATGAGGAGCTGACCCGTCTGGAGACCGTGGTGGCACGGATGGACGAGGCGGGCCGGGCGGGCCGACCCTTCCCCGAACTCGACCGGGAATTTCACGAGTTGCTGTACGCGTCGCTCGGAAACGCCCTGGTGCCACAGCTGTTGGGCGCCTTCTGGACCGTGTTCCGGCGGGTCTCCGGCGTGCGGGGCTGGACGGACGACCCGACGCCCGACGTCACGGTCCGCCGGCACCGTGACATAGTCGTCGCTTTGCGAGCACGGGACGTGGAGGGAGCGCAGAAGGCGATGGCGGATCATTTCCGGGGCATCGAGGCGAGGGCCGCGCAGGAGTCACGGGGGGTCGGATGAACACGTCGAGCGACGCAGACGCAGACGCAGGTGAGCCCGGGAGCCGCCGCGCTTCCTGGGACGACGGGACGGCCGGTGTGCTGCGGCTGCCCTCCGGGCGGCTGGTGCGGGGCAGGGGGCTGCGGCACCCACTCGCGCCCTCGGTGGCCCGGCCGACCTACGCCGTCTACCTCCTCGGCAAGGAGCCTCCCGAAGTCCCTTGGGAGACACGGTGGTTGAGGTGGCCGGACTTCTGGCTGCCCCGGGACCGGGTGCAGGCGCGCGAGGTGCTGACGGAGGCGTGGACCAGGGCCGCGACCTCCTCCGAGCGCGTCGAGATCGCCTGCGGAGGCGGCCGCGGCCGGACCGGCACGGCCCTGGCCTGCCTGGCCGTCCTGGACGGCGTACCGCCCGACGAGGCGGTGTCGTTCGTCCGCCGGCACTACGACCGGCACGCCGTGGAGACACCGTGGCAGCGGACGTACGTACGCCGCTTCGCGGAGTGATCCGGAGCGGCCCCCCGGGGTGTCCGGGTTTCATGGACTGCCCATAGGAACGCAGCAGTTCATACCTTGGTCTGCGTGCCATAGACCTTCGGCCGACAGTCAGAAGCGCCCCGGCTGAACAGACTCGGGGCATGGAGAAGAACACGGGGAACAGCATCAGTCGGGCGCGGTTCATGGCGGGCGCGGCGGCCGTTGGGGTCGTTGCCGCTGCGGCGGGGGCTCTGCCGGCGCCGGTTGCGGCCGCCGCGACCGGGGCCCGCCGGGGGCTCACGCACCGAGGTGTCGTCTACACCGTCGGGGCCGGTGAGACCCCCGGGACGGCGTGGAGCGAGCGTCGGATGCGGGAGGACATCCGGGTGATCGGGAGCGAGCTGCACGCGGACACCGTGGAGGTCACCGGAGACGGGGTGGAGCGGCTGAACGCGACGGCGTCCGAGGTGGCCGAGCGCGGACTGCACGTGTGGTTGCAGCCGACGCTGGGGGACGTGCCGGAGAAGGAGATCCTGGAACATCTGGCGGAGAGCGGGCGACACGGGGAGCGGCTGCGGAAGCAGGGCGCGCGGGTCACACTGGCCGTGGGGTGCGAGTTCTGGCTGTTCGTGCCGGGGATCGTGCCGGGCGACACCGTCCTGGACCGGATCCAGAACCTGCTCGACGGGAACGTCGATTGGGTCCAGATGCAGCGGAGGCTGGCCCGGTTCACCGCGAAGGCCGCGGCGGTCGGGCGGTCCGTCTTCGGGGGCGAACTCAGTTACGCCGCCGCGCAGGACGACGACGTGGACTGGAACCTCTTCGACATCGTCGGGATCGACTACTACTCGTATTTCCCCCGACGGGCCGACTACGTACGGGAGTTGAAGAAGTTCCTGCGCTGGGGCAAGCCGCTCGCCATCACCGAGTTCGGCACCTGCACGTTCGTCGGCGCCCCGGAAGAGGGCGGCATGGGCTGGAACGTCGTCGACTACAGCAAGGAACCGGCCGAGATCAAGGGCGACCTGGTGCGCAGCGAGCGGGTGCAGGCCGCGTATCTCACCGATCTCCTCGACGTCTTCGAGTCGATGAACCTCCACGCGGCGATGGCGTTCGAGTTCGTCACCGCCGACGCCCCGCACCGCCCCGACAACCCGCGCTACGACCTCGACATGGCGTCCTACGCCATCGTCAAGCCCCTCAAGGACCGGCCCGACGACCCGGACTCCGACTGGCACTGGGAGCCGAAGCAGGCCTTCCACGCACTGGCCCGGCACTACGGCAGGGCGCGCTGTTGAGGTACGCGGGGCCCGTCATGGGCGCCTGGCCCGGAAGCGGAGGCCGCCGGTTGCCGGATGCAGGTCCACCGACACGTCCGTGAAGCCGGCCTTCGCCAGCCGGTCCGGGAGCTCGGCCGGGTCCAGCGTGTTCATCGTGTCGCGGAAGTGAAGAAGCCGGAAGCGGAGGCCCGGCTGGCTGTCGGCGCCCGCGAACACGCCGCCCGGGCGCAGCACGCGGTAGGCCTCCGCGAAGATCCGGTCCTGGTGGGCCGCCGTGGGCACGTGGTGCAGCATGATGAAGCAGACGGCGGCGGAGAACGTCTCGTCAGGGAGCGAGGTGGCCGCCCCGTCCGCGTGGAGGATCCGGGCCCGGTCGCCCCACTTCTCCTCCAGCAGGGCGGCGGTGGCCCGGTCGATCTCGACGGCCGTCACCCGCGGGACCTGTTCGATCAGTACGCGCAGATTGGCGCCGTAGCCCGGACCGATCTCCAGTACGTCGTCGCCGAGTTCCAGGCCGTCGAGCGTCCAGGGGATGATGTGGTCCTTCGTGGTCTGCGCCCACTTCTCGGAGCTGCACAGTCTGCGGTGTGCTCGGTTCATCGGCATGGCCTCGACGCTAGGCGCGGGTGGGACTTGTCCACTACGGGCTAGGGTGCCGTCTCATGTCGCGAAACGGACACGCGGGGCCCGCCGCCGAGCCGCGGAACCAAGGCCCGGTCATGGCCGCCACCGCGATCTTCGTCGGGCACTTCACCATGCCGCGCGGGACGACCTTCACTGCGCACTGGCACCCGGTCCACCAACTGGCCTGGTCCGCCAAGGGGTTGCTCCGGGTCAGCAGTGACCGCGGCTCCTGGCTGCTGCCGCCCTCGCTCGCCCTGTGGATCCCCGCCGGCCTGCCCCACACCACGGAGGCGGCGGGCGACACCCTCATGCGCAGTGCGTACGTGGACCCCGCGCGCTGCCCGCAGATCGACTGGACCGAGCCGACGGTCGTCTCCGTCGGCCCCCTCCTCCAAGCCCTCATCGGTCACCTGGCCCGCACCGACCTGGCCCCGGAGGCCCGCTTGCGTGCGGAGGCCGTACTCCTCGACGTGCTGCATCCCGTCCCGGTCACCAGCGTTTCGGTGACCGAACCCGTCGACCCGCGCGCCCGCGCCGTGGCCAGGGCCCTCGCCGCCGACCCCGCGGACGGGCGCTCCCTGTCGGCCTGGGGAACCGAAGTCGGCGCGAGCTCCCGCACGTTGGCCCGCCTCTTCGTCACCGAGACGGGCCTTGCCTTCGGCCAGTGGCGGGAGCAACTACGTATGCAGGCCGCAATGCCGTTCCTCGCGGAGGGCCTGACGACGGAGGCGGTGGCCCGAAGGGTCGGTTACGCCTCCGCCAGCTCGTTCGTGGCGGCGTTTCGACGGGTGGTGGGGGTTACTCCTAGGCAGTACTTTCCGGTGTTTCGGGTGGGGCGGTGAGGTGGGTGGGGGTTGGTTGGGGGCTCGGGGGGTGGGTCGGTGTGGGGCGGGGTTGTGGGGGTGGGGGTGGTGTCCCAAACCTTCCAATCAGGCTTTACGGCTGGTCTGCTGACTTCTCACGGATGGCGGTCCGCCCGCCTCCTTGCGTAGTGACGGCGTGCCGCCATTCCTACCAGGGCCAAACCTGCGAAGCCGACCAGGAGCGTTGCCCATTCAGGTAGATGGGCTGCGCGCAGGAGGCCGGCGACACCGAAGCTCGTATCCCATCCGGCCTCCGTGATGGCGGAGCCGAAGCCCTGGATGACGAGGATGGCACCGAACAGCCAGAGCAGCCCCTGACCCGAGCTGCTGTCCGTCCTGTTGAGCCTGTTGAGCTGCTTCGCCATGACGAGCTTTCCCTCCTGATGTCCGCGCATCGTTCCGATGCGATCGCATCACATCGTGCAGTGAATCCGGATACGATGCAAGTGCATCAGAACGAGAGAAGGAGCAAACCGTGCCCAGGCAGGTCGACTACGAGGACCGGCGCCGACAGATCGCCGAGGCCGTCTGCACCCTGATCGCGCGCTCCGGCATGGAGGCCGTCAGCCTCCGCGACGTCGCCGCTCAGGCCGGCGTGTCCATGGGTGCTGTCCAGCGGTGCTTCCGCACCAAACAGGACATGCTGCTCTTCGCGCTGGAGCACATCTCCCAGTACGTCAGCGAGCGGGCCAACCAGCGCATCGCCGCCACCTCCGCCCCGCAGGCCGCATCGACCCTGCTGTCCCACACCCTGGCCGAACTAGCCCTGCTGGACGAGGAATCGAAGACACAGGCTCACGTCTGGCTGGCCTTCGTCACCCATGCCCCTGCCAGCGAGAAGCTGGCCGCCGTCCTGCACGACACCTATGCCAAGCTCCACGACCTCATCGCGTGGCTCATCCGCTACGGCCAGGACACTCGGGAAGTTCCCCAGCACCTCGACCCCGATCGCGAAGCACACGCCCTCCTTGCCCTGGCCGACGGCCTCACGGTCCACGTCCTGGCAGGCCACCACTCCTCGGCCACGGCGCTGGCCATCCTCCAACGCCACATCGACCACCTGCTGGAAAACGCACCCGACCGCAGCTGACGCCTCCAGCCCAAGACATCGGCATCGCGCGCCCCAGGCTTGCAGCCCGCTCAGAGCGGATCAGCAGATCAGCAGCTACGAGACATCCCTTGGCCGCCGCCCCATCGGCAGCAAACCGCCAACCCCGCCTGGCGTGCAGGCCAGCCCCCCGCCGCGCACCCACGCACGGGGCCGCAAGCCGCTGAACCCGCCCGCAGCGCAGGCGAGGCGCGATTGCGCATCCGCCCCCCACCCCGCGCTCGCTAAGCCCGCCTGGCGTGCTGGCGAGGCGCGACTGCGCACCCACCCACCGGCCCGCAGTCGCTAAGCCCCCCCGGCGTGCTGGCGAGATGCGATCGCGCGCCCACCTCCCACCGGCCGTCATCCGCTAGGCCCGCCCGCCGTGCAGGCGAGGCGCGATTGCGTATCCGCCCCCCATCCCGCGCTCGCTAAGCCCGCCCGGCGTGCTGGTGAGGCGCGTTCGCGCGCCCACCTCCCACCGGCCGTCATCCGCTAGGCCCGCCCGCCGTGCAGGCGAGGCGCGATTGCGTATCCGCCCCCCATCCCGCGCTCGCTAGGCCCGCCCGGCGTGCTGGTGAGGCGCGTTCGCGCGCCCACCTCCCACCGGCCGTCATCCGTTATGCCCGCCCGCAGCGCAGGCGAGGCGCGATTGCGTATCCGCCCCCCACCCCGCCCGCTAAGCCCGCCCGGCGTGCTGGCGAGGCGCGACTGCGCACCCACCCACCGGCCCGCAGTCGCCAAGCCCACCCGGCGTGCTGGCGAGATGCGATCGCGTGCCCGTAAGTCCCGGCCCGCCTCCCTGCCCACCCGCACGCCCAGCCCGCCTCGGGACCCCTTTCCCCTCGGGCCGTCCGCTCGCTTCTCACCCGTGCTGGAGCGGGCCGAGTCAAGGGTGGAGCGCAGCGGAATCGGCGCAGCCGACGCGACCGTAGGGAGTGTCCTTTACTCGGGTCGTGGAAGTACGACACTGGCAAAGAAGCGGGCGGCCCCCACGTTCACCTGACGGCAGGCGTCGGCGTCACTCCGCTACGGCGCCGCTACGGCTACCGTGCCGATGAACTCCGTCCAGGCAACGGCTCCCACGACCAGAACCGGGCTGTGGGGCAACTTGCTGTCCCGGACGGGTACGGAGCCGGGCACTCCGTCGGCTACCTCGACGCAGTCCTCCCCGCCGTCCCCGCCGCTGTAAGTGCTCTTACGCCAGCGGGCGTTGGTCAGGTCGAACTCGCGCATCGTCTGTGGTCCTCCGCTGCCGACTCGATCATGGCCAGGGACGCCTCCGGCGACAACGCGGCGGCCCTGATCAGATCGTAGGACGCCCGGGTCCGTCTCACCACAGCCGGTTCGTCCAGCAGATTCCCCGAAAGCACGCCTTCTGTATAGACGGTGGGTGGGGCGTCCTCGAACTCCATGAGCTTCATCATCTTCCCCATGGCCGGGTGCGCCCCTGACGCGAACGGCAGTACCTGCAACAGCACCTTGCGCTCACGCGCCATCGCCGCGACGCGATCCAGCTGGTGCGGCATGACCGCCGGGCCGCCGACCTGGACTCGCAGGACGGTCTCGTGGAGGACCACCCAATACACGGGCCGTGCGGCGTCCTTGAGGAGCTGTGTCCGGTCCATGCGCCCCTTGACCAGTTCCTCGACGTACTCGTCGGCGGCGAGTGGATTACCCGCCAGGAACATCGCCCGCGCGTACTCCCGTGTCTGGAGGAGTCCGGGGACCACCGCCGGCGCGTACTCGCAGATCTCTGTCGCGAGCCGCTCCAGCTCCACCACGTGTGCGAAGTACTCCGTATACGGCTGGTCCTTGATGAGCTTTCGCCACAGCCGCTCGAAAAAACCGTCGGTTTGTAGGAGCTCATCGATCCGCCGCGCCACATCCAACTGCGGTTTCCGAATGGCCTGTTCGAATTGCCCAATATAGCCGCCCGACACAAAAACGCGAGAACCCAACTCCGCCTGCGTGAATCCCGCTTCCTCGCGCCGTCTCTTCAACTCCGTACCGAAGAACTCCCATGCCGCCTGACGCGAACCATTGGCCATGGCCAACCCCCCTGTACTGCACCAACGTTGCTGAGGTAGAGGTCTTCCAAAGTCTAAGTGGCCGGCGTCACCGTAGAGATGAAAAGCGTGAAACCCAAAAGGAAAGGGGAACACCGTGAAGGCTGACCGACCGGCCCACAGCACACGGCACTCGACGGCATGTGTCGCCGAGGCAGAGGAAACGGTGAAGGAATTGCGCGCAGCACTGGCCACCGCAGGAATTACGTTGCCGACACTCGGGATCGACCCGGCAACTTTGGCGCGAGAGGCCCCTTGTCCGCTCGTGGAATTGGGCCGGTGTTCCGTCGAGACGGCGGCCCGACTCGCGGCGGTGCTCGGATGACGCCGAAGACCGGGACGTACGTCGTCGACACGAGGACAGGGCGGGTGGGCGTGGTGATGGGGCACGAGGGGCCGTACGTACAGCTCAGACCGTTCGGCGGCGGGCGGGAGTGGGACTGCGAACCGGGCGCGGTCCGCTCGGCGACCATGGCGGAACGACTCAGCGCGGCCACCGCGTACGCCAACGCACGCAGCCGGGGTGAGGTCCCTTGAAGGGGAGAGGCGTCCTTGGGGACGACTCCGGGGGCATCGCCTAAGGTCCCCTGAACCCCTGAGAACGGTCTGCGTACGGTCTGGCATAGGGTGCGGCGCCATGGCGATATGGAGACGGCGCGGGCCGAAGGCCGCGCGCAAATACCCCGTTCCGCTCACCATGCACCAGCTGTGGATGGTGTCGCTCAGCGCACCGGTGAGCCGTGACCGGGACGCCTCGCGGACGACCCTGTACCCGTTCACCCGCATCGACGACGACAAGGCCCGGCGGTGGCTGGCCGACCAGTGGGAGATCACCTCGCGTGAGGCACTGGTCGGCCGGCTCGACGGCCTCTCGCGGGCCGGTTACCGCGCGCGGGCCCGGGCGCGACTCGGTGTGGAGCCGCTGGCGTGGGACGCCGGGCTGTACGTGGACATCACCCGCAGGGGCTTCGCGTGCGGAATGCTGAGCGAGGCCGACGCCTGGACCGCGCTCAAGAACATCGTCCCGGCGGTGGTGAGGTCGTACGGGTCCTGGAAGGAGTACGCCGAGCACTATCTGCTGGGGCGGATGGTCTGGCGGGACGGCCTCCAGGGCAGAACGGACGCGGACCTGCCGGCCCCGCAGGCCGTGTCCGACGCCCATCTGAAGTCGCTCCTCGACCCGGCGAACAAGGCGAGCCCCTGGAACATGGCGCCGTGGGACGCGATCAGCCACCCCGACCACGCGCGTTGACTCCGTACGCGAGAATGGGCGCATGACTCTGTTCCGCGACGACGGCGACACCCGCGGGGGCGAACGATGAGCCTCTTCCGGGACGACGGCGTCGTCCTGCGCACCCAGAAGCTGGGTGAGGCGGACCGGATCATCACCCTGCTCACCCGCGGCCACGGACGCGTACGTGCCGTGGCCCGCGGAGTACGGCGTACGAAGTCGAAGTTCGGGGCGCGCCTCGAACCGTTCTCGCACGTGGACGTGCAGTTCTTCGCGCGGGGCAGCGAGTTGATCGGGCGCGGCCTGCCGCTGTGCACGCAGAGCGAGACGATCGCTCCGTACGGTGGCGGGATCGTCGCCGACTACGCGCGGTACACCGCCGGGACGGCCATGCTGGAGACCGCCGAGCGGTTCACCGACCACGAGGGCGAGCCCGCCGTGCAGCAGTATCTGCTGCTGGTCGGCGGGCTGCGCACGCTCGCCCAGGGGGAGCACGAGCCGCACCTCATCCTGGACGCCTTCCTGCTGCGCTCCCTCGCCGTGAACGGCTACGCGCCCAGCTTCGGTGACTGCGCCAAGTGCGGGATGCCCGGACCGAACCGGTTCTTCTCGGTCGCCGCGGGAGGTTCCGTCTGCGTCGACTGCCGGGTGCCCGGCAGCGTCGTACCCTCGGCTCAGGCCCTGGAACTGCTCGGCGCGCTGCTGACCGGAGACTGGGCGACCGCGGACGCGTGCGAGTCGCGGTATGTCAGGGAGGGCAGCGGCCTGGTGTCGGCCTATCTGCACTGGCACTTGGAGCGCGGGCTGCGCTCCCTGCGGTACGTAGAGAAATAGCCCACAAGGGGCCCACAAGAGACCGGCCGGCGTCCGGCCGGGCACAGACCAGAGGGAGACGAGAAGCACATGGTGGTACGCGGGATCCTGGGGCGCCAGCGCCGCGAGTACAAGACGCCGGAGCCGCATCCGTCCGGCGCCCGCGCGCCCAAGCTCCCCGGCGAGCTGATCCCGAACCACGTGGCGATCATCATGGACGGGAACGGGCGCTGGGCCAAGGAGCGCGGGCTGCCCCGCACCGAGGGCCACAAGGTCGGCGCCGAGCGCGTCCTCGACGTGCTGCAGGGCGCGGTCGAGATGGGCGTCGGTGCCATCTCCCTGTACGCCTTCTCCACCGAGAACTGGAAGCGCTCGCCGGACGAGGTGCGCTTCCTGATGAACTTCAACCGCGACTTCATCCGCAAGACCCGCGACCAGCTCGATGAACTCGGCATCCGGGTGCGCTGGGTGGGCCGGATGCCCAGGCTGTGGAAGTCGGTGGCCAAGGAGCTGCAGACCGCCCAGGAGCAGACCAAGGGCAACGACCGGCTCACGCTGTACTTCTGCATGAACTACGGCGGCCGTGCCGAGATCACGGACGCCGCGCAGGCTCTGGCGGCGGACGTGCGGGCGGGGCGGCTCGACCCGGAGAAGGTCACCGAGAAGACCTTCGCGAAGTACCTCTACTACCCCGACATGCCGGACGTGGACCTGTTCCTGCGCCCGAGCGGGGAGCAGCGCACCTCCAACTACCTGCTCTGGCAGAGCGCTTACGCCGAGATGGTCTTCCAGGACGTCCTGTGGCCCGACTTCGACCGCCGCGACCTGTGGCGCGCCTGCGTCGAGTACGCCTCCCGAGACCGCCGCTTCGGCGGCGCAGTCCCGAACGAGGAACTGGAAAAAATGGAAAAGGCGATGCGCGGCCGCCCGGAGAGCGAGTAACACCACGTAGCACTACTACTGACACCCGCTGAGGGCGGCGGGGCCGGCCCTCGCTAAGGGGCAGCCCCGCCAGGGGCGCCCCTTAGGGGCGCGGGGAACTGCGCGCCCAGCCCTCACGAACCCGCAGACAAAAACGGCGAACCGAACCCCAAGCCCTACCCCTTGGCCAACGCCGCACAATCCGAACACGTACCAAAGATCTCGACCGTGTGAGCCACGTTCACAAACCCATGCTCGGCAGCGATCGCCTCGGCCCACTTCTCAACGGCCGGCCCCTCAACCTCCACCGCCTTGCCACACACACGGCAGACCAGGTGGTGATGGTGATCGCCGGTAGAACACCGGCGATACACGGACTCACCGTCGGACGTGCGCAGCACGTCGACCTCACCCGCGTCCGCGAGCGACTGAAGCGTGCGGTACACCGTGGTGAGCCCGACGGAGTCGCCCTTGTGCTTGAGCATGTCGTGCAGTTCCTGCGCGC
Organism: Streptomyces sp. NPDC050704; assembly: GCF_040654355.1. NCBI lineage: Bacteria > Bacillati > Actinomycetota > Actinomycetes > Kitasatosporales > Streptomycetaceae > Streptomyces > Streptomyces sp. NPDC050704. The sequence continues at coordinate 17,958 of NZ_JBFAHW010000120.1, forward strand.
TGCGGAACTCGTCCACCTCGTCGAGCGCCGCCGCCACGGCGGTGCGCTGCCGGGTCGAACGGCCCCTTACGGGTGATCCAGCGGTCGTCACCGTTGCCTCCAAACGTCTGCGGCTTGCCGGGCCATTGTGGCACCCCGAGCCAAGAGCGGTCAGACGCCGACCTTCCCCGTACCGGAGCGGGTGGCCGGAATCGCGCACTCCGCCGGGTCGCCGGCCTCCTGTGCCGCGAGCCGTGCGGCGGCCCGCACCCGGCGCCGGGCGATCGGCGTCGCCAGCGCGGTGAGCAGGATGAACGCGCCGATGGCCAGGAGCACGATGGTCGCGCCGGGCGGCACGTCCTGGTAGTACGAGGTCACCGTGCCGCCGATGGTCACGCTCACGCCGATGGCCACCGCGATGGCGAAGGTGGCGGCGAAACTGCGGCTGAGCTGCTGCGCGGCGGCCACCGGGACCACCATCAGCGCGCTCACCAGCAGCAGGCCGACGACTCGCATGGCGACCGTGACCGTGACGGCCGCCGTGATGGCGGTGAGCAGGTTCAGGGCGCGCACGGGCAGTCCCGTGACGCGCGCGAACTCCTCGTCCTGGCTGACCGCGAACAGCTGCCGGCGCAGGCCCAGAGTGACGAGGAGCACGAACGCGGCGAGCAGACAGATCGCCGTCACGTCGCTCTCCGACACCGTCGAGAGCGAGCCGAAGAGGTACGAGCTCAGGTTGGCGTTGGAGCCGCCAGGCGCGAGGTTGATCAGCATCACACCGCCCGCCATGCCGCCGTAGAAGAGCATCGCGAGCGCGATGTCGCCGCGCGTCCTGCCGTACCAGCGGATCAGCTCCATGAGCACCGCGCCGAGCACGGCGACGGCTGTCGCCATCCACACCGGAGACCAGGACAGCAGGAAGCCCAGGCCGACGCCGGTCATCGCGACATGGCCGATTCCGTCGCCCATCAGGGCCTGGCGGCGCTGCACGAGGTAGATGCCGACGGCGGGCGCGGTGATGCCGACGAGGACCGCGGCGAGCAGGGCCCGCTGCATGAACGCGTAGTCGAGGATTTCCAGGTTCATGGTGATCAGCTCAGCAGTCCGGTACGGATCGGTTCGGCGTCGTGAGCCGCGTGCGGGTGTACGTGGTCGTGGCCGGGCAGCGCGTGCTGGCCGACCGCGGCCGGGGGCGGGCCGTCGTGCATCACGCAGCCGTCGCGCAGCACGACCGCGCGGTCGATCAGCGGCTCCAGGGGGCCCAGTTCGTGCAGGACGAGGAGGACGGAGGTGCCTTGGGAGACCTGCTTGCGCAGGGTCGCCGCGAGTACCTCCTGGCTGGCCAGGTCGACGCCCGCCATCGGCTCGTCCATGATCAGCAGCTCGGGCCCGGAGGCCAGGGCGCGTGCTATCAGGACGCGCTGGTGCTGGCCGCCGGAGAGGGCGTTGACGGATTCCTTGGCGTGGCCCGCCATGCCGACGAGTTCGAGCGCCGCGCGTACGGCCTGGTGGTCGGCCTTGCGCAGCACGCCGAAGCGGGTGCGGGAGAGCCGGCCCGAGGACACCACCTCGGTCACCGTCGCGGGCACACCGCCGGCGGCCGTCGTGCGCTGCGGTACGTACCCCACGCGCGCCCAGTCGCGGAAGCGGCTGCGGGGAGTGCCGAAGATCTCGATCTCGCCGCCGCTGACCGGGACTTGGCCGATGATCGTGCGGACGGCGGTCGACTTGCCCGAGCCGTTGGCGCCGAGCAGCGCGACGACCTCACCGCCGTGGACGGTGAGGTCGATGCCGCGCAGCACGGGGCGCGAGCCGAGTTCCGCGGTCACTTCGCGCAGGGCTATGACCGGGTCTCCGAGCTGGTCGGCTTTCATGGCTCGCGCCTTCCTGGTGCTCACTGCTGCTGCTTCACTTCCGGTGCATCTCGTGTACGTGTATCTGGCGCATCTCATGCGTCTCGTGCGACTCGTGCGTCCGGAGCTTCCGGTGCCTCACGCCGCGCCGAGGGCCTTCTTCAGCGCCGCCAGGTTCGACTGCATGACCTCGATGTAGTCGTCGCCCTTGGACTTGTCGGTGATGCCCTCAAGGGGGTCGAGTACATCAGTCTTGAGCCCGGCGTCCTTGGCCAGGGTCTTCGCGGTCTTGTCGGAGACCAGCGTCTCGTAGAAGACGGTCGTGACGCCGTCGGCCTTGGCCTCCTCCTGGAGTTCCTTTACCCGCGCCGGGCTGGGTTCGCTCTCCGGGTCGAGGCCGGAAATGGCCTCCTGGGTCAGGCCGTAGCGCTCGGCGAGGTAGCTGAAGGCCGAGTGGTTGGTGAAGAAGACCTTCGACTTGGCGGACTTCAGCCCGTCCTCGAACTCGGTGTTGAGGGTGCCGAGCTTCTTCGTCAGCTCTTCGGTGTTCTTCTTGTAGTCCGCCGCGTTGTCCGGGTCGGCCTTCTCGAAGGCCTTGCCCACACCCTCGGCGACCTCGGCGTACTTCACCGGGTCGAGCCAGATGTGCGGGTCGAGGCCGGACTCCTCTTCCTCCTCGGCGGGCTCTTCCTCGCCCTCGTGGGCGTGGCCCGTGCTGCCGTGGTCCTCAAGGGTGCTCAGCGTGGCCGCGTCGATCTTGGTCTTGACCTCGGACTGCGCCACGGCGTCGTCGACGGCCGGCTGAAGGTCCTTGAGGTAGAGGGCCGCGTCCGCCTCCTGGAGCTGCGCGGTCTGCTTGGCGCTGATCTCCAGGTCGTGCGGCTCCTGGCCGGGCTCGGTCAGGTTGGTGACGCTGACGTGGTCCCCGCCGATCTGCTCGGCGAGATACTGCATCGGATAGAACGACGCCACGACGTCGAGCTTCCCGCTGGCCTTGCTGTCGGCGGCATCCGAGTCGGATGAGCACGCGGAGAGGACCCCGAGGCCGAGGGTGGTGGCCGCTGCGACCGCGGTACCCGATATGAGTCGTCGTCGTACGTTCATGACACTCATTTTCAACTAATCTGGAAACGATTGTCAACAACTAGTCTTGTGATTTGAGCTTCATCCCGGTATGGGACGGGTGGGGCGGTAGTGCACGGTCGGCGACCCCAACCGATTTGATCCGGGGGGCGGGACCGCCGGTAATCTGAAGCATTCGCTTTGAAGCAATCGCTGTGAAGCAACCGCTTCGTCGCCCGTCGTCGTAATGAAGAGAGCACCGTGGCCGCCGACAAGATCGACACCATCGTCAGCCTGAGCAAGCGCCGTGGCTTCGTCTACCCGTGCAGTGAGATCTACGGCGGCCAGAAGGCCGCCTGGGACTACGGGCCGCTGGGTGTCGAGCTCAAGGAGAACATCAAGCGTCAGTGGTGGCGCTACATGGTGACGTCACGTGAGGACGTCGTCGGTATCGACTCGTCCGTGATCCTGGCGACGGAGGTCTGGGTGGCCTCCGGTCACGTCGCCACCTTCTCCGACCCGCTCACCGAGTGCACCTCGTGTCACAAGCGGTACCGCGCGGACCACCTTGAAGAGGCGTACGAGGCCAAGCACAACAGGCTGCCCGAGAACGGCCTCGCGGACATCAACTGCCCGAACTGCGGCAACAAGGGCCAGTTCACCGAGCCCAAGCAGTTCTCCGGCCTGCTCGCCACGCACCTCGGCCCCACCCAGGACAGCGGCTCCGTCGCCTACCTGCGCCCCGAGACCGCGCAGGGTATTTTCACCAACTTCGCCCAGGTCCAGCAGACTTCGCGCCGCAAGCCGCCGTTCGGTATCGGCCAGATGGGCAAGTCCTTCCGCAACGAGATCACGCCCGGCAACTTCATCTTCCGCACCCGCGAGTTCGAGCAGATGGAGATGGAGTTCTTCGTCAAGCCGGGCGAGGACGAGAAGTGGCAGGAGTACTGGATGCAGGAGCGCTGGAACTGGTACACGGGCCTCGGCATGCGCGAGGAGAACATGCGCTGGTACGAGCACCCGGCCGAGAAGCTCTCCCACTACTCCAAGCGCACCGCCGACATCGAGTACCGCTTCCAGTTCGGCGGCAACGAGTGGGGTGAGCTGGAGGGCGTCGCCAACCGCACGGACTACGACCTCAACGCCCACTCCAAGGCCTCCGGCCAGGACCTCTCCTACTTCGACCAGGAGGCCGGCGAGCGCTGGACTCCGTACGTCATCGAGCCCGCGGCCGGTGTCGGCCGCGCGATGCTCGCGTTCCTGCTTGACGCGTACGTCGAGGACGAGGCGCCCAACGCCAAGGGCAAGCTGGAGAAGCGGACCGTGCTGCGTCTCGACCCGCGGCTGTCGCCGGTCAAGGTCGCGGTGCTGCCGTTGTCGAGGAACCCCGAGCTGTCTCCCAAGGCCAAGGGGCTTGCCACGGCTCTTCGGCAGCACTGGAACATCGACTTCGATGACGCCGGTGCCATTGGGCGCCGTTATCGGCGCCAGGATGAGATCGGTACGCCGTTCTGTGTGACCGTTGACTTCGACACGCTCGATGACAACGCGGTGACTGTTCGGGAGCGGGACACCATGAAGCAGGAGCGGGTGTCTTTGGACCAGATCGAGGGGTACCTGGCCAGTCGGTTGATTGGCTGTTAGTCGCTTCGCGGGGACGGTTGTTTGACGGCTGCGGGCCGGTTGTGGCTGGTCGCGCAGTTCCCCGCGCCCCTAAGGGCAGCGCCCCTGCGGGGCCGCGGCCCCGCAGGGGCGCTGCCCTTTCCTCAAATGCCCCGGTTCTGTCACGTCCGTAACGGATGTAACGGAACCGGGGTTTTTGCAATCCGGGGGGCGCGGGGGCTCCGAAGGGCAGGGTGAGCGGCTCGCAGGGGGTGGGTCGCCGGACCTCTCACGGGGGCAACATGCGTAAGCAGGCAGTCATTGGCGTGTTCACGATGGCCGTTGCGATCGGGACGGTCGGGGCCGTCGGGGCCGGGGCGCTGGGCGGGGAGTCGGCCGGGCGGGGGTCCGGCGTCGCGGCCAAGGGAGCCGCGGGCGGTCTGCCGCGGGCGCTCGCGCCCGGTGGGCTGCGGGCCCTCGGGCTCACCGCGGACCAGCGACTGGTGACGTTCCATGTCGACCGGCCCGGTGCCGTCGTGCCCCTCGGGAAGGTCGACGGGCTCAAGGGCGACAAGGCGCTGGTCGGCATCGACTACCGCGTGCAGGACAAGAAGTTGTACGCCGTCGGTGACCAGGGCGGCATCTACACGATCCGCGAGATCGGCGCCCGCGCCACCAAGGTCTCGCAGCTGACCGTCGCCCTCCAGGGCAAGGCCTTCGGCGTCGACTTCAACCCGGCCGCCAACCGGCTGCGCGTCATCAGTGACACGGGCCAGAACCTCCGCCACAACATCGACGACCCGGCGGGAGCCCCGGCCCCGAACACCACGGCGGTCGACGGCACCCTCACCAACCCGCCGGTGCCCCCGAACCCGGGTGCCACCGCGAGCGGCGTGACCGGAGCCGCGTACACGAACAACGACCTCGACGCGACGACGGCCACCACCCTCTTCGACCTCGACACCACCCTTGACCAGGTGTCGGTGCAGTCGCCCGCCAACGCCGGCAACCTCGCGCCGACGGGGAAGCCGGCCGTGGACGCGCCGCTGAACTCCGGGTTCGACATCTACAGCTCGGCGCGGAACGGGACGAACAGCGGGTACGCGGTGACGGGCGGCAAGGCGTTCAAGGTCAATCTGCTGACGGGGAAGGCGAACTCGACCGGGTCGTTCCCGCGGGGGTGGCAGGTGGTGGATCTCGCGCTGCCGCTGAACCAGGGATGACGTGACGGGGGAGGCGCAGGAGTTCCGACAGGCGACGAATGACAGCTGACAGATATTGAAATCTGTCAGCTGTCATGTCATGGTGGTTGGGTGCCCCGTCCCTCCTGGGGCACCCCTCCCGGACACCCAAGGAGTCCACATGCAAACCCGTTCCCTCGGATCCACCGGCCCTCAGGTCTCCGCCCTCGGTCTCGGCGCCATGGGCATGTCCGCGCTGTACGGCGAGGCCGACCGCGGTGAATCGATCGCGACCATCCACGCCGCCCTCGAAGCGGGCGTGACCCTGCTCGACACCGGCGACTTCTACGGCATGGGCCACAACGAGCTGCTGATCGGCGAGGCGCTGCGCACCGCCCCGGCCGCGCGGCGCGAACAGGCGCTCACCAGCGTGAAGTTCGGCGCGCTGCGCGACCCGGACGGCGGCTGGTCCGGCTACGACGGACGGCCGGCCGCGGTGAAGAACTTCGCGGCGTACTCGTTGCAGCGGCTCGGCGTCGACCACATCGACGTCTACCGGATCGCGCGCCTCGACCCGGACGTCCCGATCGAGGACACCGTCGGCGCGATCGCCGAACTCGTCGAGAAGGGGTACGTACGCCACGTCGGCCTGAGCGAGGTCGGCGCCGGGACCATCCGCCGGGCGGCGGCCGTCGCGCCCATCGCCGACCTGCAGATCGAGTACTCGCTCATCTCGCGCGGCATCGAGGACGAGATTCTGCCGACCACGCGGGAACTGGGCATCGGCATCACCGCGTACGGCGTTCTGTCGCGCGGGCTGATCTCCGGGCACTTCACGCAGGACCGGCAGCTGGCCGCGAACGACTTCCGGGCGATGAGCCCCCGCTTCCAGGGCGAGAACCTCCGGCACAACCTGGACCTCGTCGAGGCGCTGCGGAAGATCGCCGAGCAGAAGGGCGTCTCGGTCGCGCAGATCGCGATCGCCTGGGTGCTGTCCAGGGGCGAGGACATCGTGCCGCTGGTCGGCGCCCGGCGCCGGGACCGGCTGGCGGAGGCCCTCGGAGCGCTCGACGTCACCCTCGACGCCGCCGACCTCGCCGCGATCGAGAACGCGGTGCCGGCCGACGCCGCCGCAGGCGGCCGCTACCACGAGGCGCAGCTGGCGCACCTCGACAGCGAGCGCTGACGGTACCGCCGGGTACGGTCATCCACATGGGGACCACCGAGATCCTGACCGCCGAGCGCATCCTCGAAGCGACCGAGGAGGTGCTGCGCCGCCACGGCCCGGCGAAGGCGACCGTGGTGGACGTGGCCCGTGCGCTCGGCGTCAGCCACGGCAGCGTGTACCGGCACTTCCGTACGAAGGCCGCGCTGCGCGAGGCGGTCATCGAGCGCTGGCTCGACCGCGCGGCGCAGTCCCTCTCCGGCCTGGTCACCGACGACCGCGACCCGGAGGTGCGGCTGCGGGAGTGGTTCGCCGGGCTGTTCGCCGCCAAGCGCCACAAGGCGGGCGACGACCCGGAGCTCTTCGCCACGTACCAGGTGCTGATCGGCGAGGTCAGCGCGGTCGTCGATCGCCATCTCGTGGACCTGACGGCCCAGTTGGCCGAGATCGTCCGGGACGGCGTCGCCCGGGGCGCGTTCGTCTCCGCCGACCCGGCGGTCACCGCTCGCGCGCTCTTCGACGCGACGGGCCGCTTCCACAACCCCTTTTACGCCCGCGAGTGGCAACTCCCCGGCATCGACGCCGAGTTCGAGGCGGTCGTGGACCTCTTGCTGCGGGGACTGCGGGCCTGACCGGCCCCGCGACCGCCCTCAGGACCCTGCGCCGCCCCCGGCCGGATCCACCGTCGCCTGATGTGCCTCGGCGAGGTGTTCCTCGGCCTTCAGCCAGGGCAGGAACTGGGCGTTCTTGCGCCAGCCGCAGGTATCGCATCTGATCGTCCGCTGCACGCCCGCCCGTTGTACGTGGACGACGTGCTCGCGGCCGTGCTGGTCCCAGCGGCTCACCTTGCTGGTGTTGGTCTGCAGCATGACGCCTCCTGGTGTGCGCGCTCGGTTGCGCGCGCTAAGGAGTGTGCAGCAAGAACAACATCAACGGGGACACTTCCACGGCGAGTTGGCCGCTTGGTCATCCGACGTAACACTGCGGTACTGCAGGGTGATCACGACCTCACGCTCGGTGTTCGGAGGTGGGAGGGGGCAGAGGAGGGCGGGGGAGGGCTAGCTGATCGTGCGCGGCAGCCGCAGGCTCAGCGCCGTCGTCAGCACCACCCCGCCCAGCTGGACGAGCAGTGTCGTCGCCAGGGCGTCACCCATCCCCATGCCCGGGGAGAGGGAGAGGAAGAGGGTGCCCAGGGTGGCCACACCGAGGGCTAGGGCGGACTGCTGGGCGGTGATCATGACGCCGCTGCCGACACCGGCCCGGGACGCGGGAACCTCGGAGAGGATCACGCGGAAGATGATGGGCAGTTGGAGGGCCTGGCCCGCGCCGGCTATGACCACTCCGGGCCAGAGTTCGAGGCCGCCGAGGTCGGGCCAGGAGCGCCATACCGTGAGGGCGAGGACGGCCACGCCCACCGCCTGGACCAGGCCGCCCACGGTGACGACACGCGTGCCCCAGCGCGTCACGAGCCGGGGGCCGAGCAGTGAGACCACGAAGAAGGACACCGCCATCGGGGCCAGCGCGAGGCCCGCGCGGACCGGGCCGAGGCCCACTCCCTCCTGGAGTGCCACCGCGATGACGAACATGAACCCGCTGAAGCCGATGGAGAAGGGCAGGATCATCACCAGACCCCGGCGCAACGGCAGGTTCGCGAACAGGCTCGGCGGGACCAGCGGGGTCCGGCCCTGGCGGTCCGCCCGGCGTTCGACGAGATAGAAGGCGGTCGCCGCGACCGGGAACAGGCCCAGCGACAGCCAGGTCCACAGCGGCCAGCCCGCCGCCCGGCCCTCGGTCAGCGGAGCGAGCAGCGAGATCAGGGCCACGGCCAGCAGAACCGTGCCGGGGCCGTCCACCGGCTCCGGGTTCTGCGAGCGGGTCTCGGGGACGGCCCGGGCGGCCAGGACCAGGCCGAGGAGCACGACCGGTACATTCACCAGGAAGATCGCTCGCCAGTCGGTGCCCGCGATGTCCGCCGCGACCAGGACGCCGCCGAGGATCTGCCCGGCCACCATGGAGAGCCCGGCGGTGGCCCCGTACAGGCCCATCGCCTTGGCGCGGCGCGGGCCCTGGGTCGCCGACTGGATGGTGGCGAGGACCTGGGGGAGCATCGCCGCGGACGCCGCGCCCTGTGCGACGCGCGCCGCGACGAGGGTCCAGGCCGTCGGCGCGAGGCCGCACGCGAGCGAGGTGAGCCCGAAGGCCGCCATCCCGCCGAGGAAGAGCCGGCGCCGGCCGAACATGTCGCCGAGCCGTCCGCCGAGGACGAGGAGCACGGCGTACGAGACCCCGTACCCGGCGACGACCAGTTCCAGGACCGCGTCGCTCGCGGCCAGGTCGTGGCCGATGGTGGGCAGGGCGACGTTGACGATGAAGAAGTCGATGAGGGGGAGGGCCGCGCCGAGAAGCACGGTGAACAGTCCGAGCCGGCCGAGCACGGGTGGCGTGACGGGGGAGCGGACGGTGTGGGAAGCGATGGTTTCGGTCACGCTGACGAGCGTGCGCCTGTTCTCAGGCTGGTACCAGTGTCTTCGTATCCTGGTAGAAGGAGTACCTGGCAACAGGTTCCGTGTGGCCGCAGGCTGGAGGCATGACAAGCGTGATCGAGGAGACGGTGACCCGGGAGACCGAGGAGATCGGGGAGGCCCGCACGGCCGGTGCCCCCGCGGGCCGCGGTTCGCAGATCCGGCGGCACGAGCTGGCGGTCTTCCTGCGCAGCCGCCGCGAGCGGATCACCCCCGAGCAGGTCGGTCTGCCCCGCGGCCGCCGCCGGCGCACTCCGGGGCTGCGCCGCGAAGAGGTCGCACAGCTCTCCGCGGTCGGCGTCACCTGGTACACGTGGCTGGAGCAGGCCAGGGACATCCAGGTCTCCGAGCAGGTCCTCGACGCGCTGGCCCGCACTCTGCTGCTCGACGCCAGTGAGCGGGCCCACCTCTTCCAGCTCGCCGGGGCCGTCGACCCGACACCCGCCGCGAGCTGCCCCAGCGTCACTCCGGCGCTGCGCGAGATGCTGCGCCGCCTTGAGCCCGTCCCGGCCTGCATCCAGAACAGCCGGTACGACATCCTCGCGTACAACCGCACGTACGGCCGCCTCCTCATGAGGAACCTCGACTCCGTGCCGCCCGAGGACCGCAACTGCGTGCTGCTCATGTTCACGAACGACGAGTGGCGCTCCTCGGTCGTCTCCCTGGACAAGAGCATGCGGCTGATGGCGGCCAAGCTGCGTGCCTCGATGGCCGGTCATCTCGGCGAGCCCGCCTGGAAGATGCTGGTCAAGCGGCTGATGGCGGAGTCGCGGGAGTTCTGCGAGGTCTGGGAGCGGTACGAGGTGATCGGCGCCCGCAGCAAGACCAAGCAGTTCCTCAACCCGCATGTCGGCCTGCTCACCCTCGACCACACCGACCTGTGGCTCAGCCCGGACTTCGGCGCCCGCATGGTGACGTACGTCCCCAGCGACGAGGAGACCCGCGAACGCCTGGAGAAGCTGCACGCGTTCGCCTTGGAGGCCGAGGCCGAGGCCGAGGCCGAGAAGACCGATGTCGAGGCCGATTCCGGGGCCGCGACGGCATCGTCCTGAGGGCTCAGTACGGCAGGAGGCGACCCGAGGGGGTCCGCCGGTCGATCGTCGTGTCGCGGGGTGTGGTGGGCCGGCGGCTGCTGCGGATGCGGATGCGGCGGTTCATGGCGGCCTCCTCGTGCTCCTGTGCTCCTCATGTCCGGTGTGACCAGCATCCGTGCCGCCGGGGCCCGGCACATCGTGCCCGGGGAGGCGTCCGGACTGCCCCCGGAGAGGCATGCGCGGGGGACGACGTACTCCGGGGGGAGGACGTACGCCCCCGAGCTGACCCTGACCCATGGCCATGGCCCTGACCTCGGGCCGGTCAGGCGCTCACGCCTGCCGCGTCCCGTACGTCCGTCGCCGCCAGGCGCTCGGCCGTGCGCAGGGCCGTCCCGCGTGCCCAGGGGCCGCTGGTCAGGGCGCCCAGGACCAGGACGGCCAGACCGCAGCCCGCGATGATCCACCAGGCGGGCTGAGCGGCCGACACGAACGCGTCCTTGTACGGGGAGGCGCCGATGCCCGACGCGAGGACCGCGCCGATCACCGCGACGCCGAGCGTGCCGCCGATCTGGCGGCTGGTCGAGGCGATCGCGGCGGCGACGCCGGCCTGGGCGCGGGGCATGCCGGAGACGGCGGTGTTGGTGATGGGCGCGTTCACGAAACCGAAGCCGATACCGAAGAGGACGTAACCGATCACCAGCGTCACGTTCGAGGTCTCGGCGTCGAAGACGGCGAACAGGACTCCGCTCGCGGTCATCCCGACCCCGGCGACCAGGAGGGAGAGGCGGGGGCCGCGGCTGCCGACCAGCCGGCCGGACAGGGGTGCGCAGACGAAGGTCATGGCCGCCATGGGGAGCATCCACAGGCCCGCGTGCAGGGCGTCCAGGCCGCGGACGTTCTGGAGGTAGAGCGTCGACATGAAGAGGAACCCGCTCAGCGCCGCGAACGAGCTGATCGCGATGACCGTCGCCCCGCTGAACGGGGCCGAGCGGAAGAAGCGCAGGTCGACGAGGGGCTCGACGCGGCGGGGTTCGTACCGGAGGAAGGCGAGCAGCGAGACGAGCGCGATGCCGCCGAAGACGAGGATCTTGCCGGCGCCGGAGCTGGGCGCCTCGATGATCGCGTACGTCAGTGAGCCGAGCAGCGCGATCACCAGGAACTGGCCGACCGGGTCCGGGCGGCGGGCCTTCGGGGCGCGGGACTCCGGGACGTACCGGAGGGTGAGCAGGAGGGCGGCCAGTCCCACCGGCAGGTTGATCCAGAAGATCGAGCGCCAGCTCACCGAGTCCACGAGCAGGCCGCCGACCAGTGGTCCGGCGGCCATGGATATGCCGACCACGCCGCCCCAGACGCCGATCGCGCGGGCGCGCTCGCGCGGGTCCGTGAAGGTGTTGGTGATGATCGACATCGCGACCGGGTTGAGCATCGAGCCGCCGACCGCCTGGATCATGCGGAACGCCACGAGCGATTCGAGGTCGGGGGCGAGCGAGCAGAGCAGCGAGCCGAGGGTGAAGACGACCAGGCCCGCCAGGAAGACCTTTCTGCGGCCGATGCGGTCGGCGGTCGAGCCCGCGAGCATCAGCAGCGAGGCGAGGACGAGGGTGTACGCGTCGATCGTCCACTGCAGGCCCGCGAGGCTCGCGTCCAGGTCCTTCTGCATGGCGGGCAGGGCGACGTTGAGGACGGTGTTGTCGAGGCTCACGATCAGCAGGCTCATGCAGCAGATCGCGAGCACCAGCATGCGTCGGCGATGGCTGAGCTCGGGCATGCGGACCAGGGTACGCCTGCTTCGGTAGTGTGCCTAACTAACGAGTGCGGCCTCGGGCGGGGCTGCGACGGCACTCTCCGGCGTGCGTGACAATGGGGGAATGTCCACGCCCGTCCTTGCTCCCGCGTCCCCGTTGTCGATCGGCCCGCATGTCGTGCGGCCGCCCGTCGTCCTGGCCCCCATGGCCGGGATCACCAACGCGCCGTTCCGCACGCTGTGCAGGGAGTTCAGCGGCGGCAAGGGGCTGTTCGTCAGCGAGATGATCACGACTCGGGCGCTGGTCGAGCGCAACGAGAAGACGATGCAGCTGATCCGCTTCGACGCGTCCGAGACGCCGCGGTCGATCCAGTTGTACGGGGTCGACCCCGCGACCGTCGGCAAGGCCGTCCGCATGATCGCGGAGGAGGGCCTCGCCGACCACATCGACCTGAACTTCGGGTGCCCGGTGCCGAAGGTGACCCGCAAGGGTGGCGGGTCGGCGCTGCCGTACAAGCGGCATCTGTTGCGGGCGATCCTGCGTGAGGCGGTGTCCGGGGCGGGGGACCTGCCGGTCACGATGAAGATGCGCAAGGGGATCGACGACGACCACATCACGTACCTCGACGCCGGGCGGATCGCGGTCGAGGAGGGTGTGACCTCGATCGCCCTGCACGGGCGTACGGCGGCTCAGCACTACGGCGGCACCGCCGACTGGGACGCCATCGCGCGTCTCAAGGAGCACGTGCCGGAGATTCCCGTTCTCGGGAACGGTGACATCTGGTCGGCGGACGATGCGTTGCGGATGGTGCGGGAGACCGGGTGTGACGGGGTGGTGGTCGGGCGGGGGTGTCTGGGGCGGCCGTGGTTGTTCGCGGATCTGGTGGCGGCGTTCGAGGGGCGCTCCGGGGAGTACGCTCGGCCGGCGCTTCGTGAGGTCGCGGCGGTCATGGTGCGCCACGCGACCCTGCTCGGGGAGTGGATCGGGGACGAGGCTCGCGGTGTCATCGACTTCCGCAAGCACGTGGCCTGGTATTTGAAGGGGTTCGCGGTGGGCTCCGAGATGCGGAAGCGGCTTGCGATCACGTCATCTCTGGGCGAACTCTCCGAGGGGTTGGCCGAGTTGGACCTGGACCAGTCGTGGCCGGTCGGTGCGGATGGCCCTCGCGGGCGGACGTCTGGCAACAACAGGGTTGTGCTGCCGGATGGTTGGCTGAAGGACCCTTACGACTGTGCGGGGATCAGTGAGGACGCGGAGTTGGATACGTCCGGGGGCTGAGTGTTCGCTGCGGGTGGGTGGGGGCTGGTCGCGCAGTTCCTCGCGCCCCTGGGGTGGTGGGTGGTGGGGTCGGTGCCGCGACGGGATATCCGATCGCCGCTC
>NZ_JBFAHW010000121.1:0-30670 GCF_040654355.1 Streptomyces sp. NPDC050704
CTCAAGGGCAGGGGCTACCGCCCCCAAAGACGAAAGACAGGGGCGCAGCCCCGTCTTTCAGGGGCGCGGGGAACTGCGCGACCAGCCCCCACCGGGCCCGCGGACAACCAGCGCCCCATCCAGCGGAGCGCTTACGTACCGACGGTCACCGTGAAGCGGCGGGGGTTGCCGTCGTGGGCTGCGCCGGAGACGTCGGGCTGGCCGTCGGGGCGTACGTCGTCGTACGGGAAGGCGTAGCCGATGGGTGAGTTGGCGTGTACGACGCGGGCCCAGTGGTTGGTGATCGTGCCCTTGTAGTAGTCGGCCGTTGTCGTCCCGTTGGGCTGGGCGGGGTGGGTGAGCATGATCGAGCGGTTGAAGCCGGCGGCGAGGCGGGCCAGGAGGCCCTTCTTGTCGTCGGGGTCGCCCGGGTTGTTGGCGAACGGGCCGTGGTTGCAGGTGAAGACGTCCTTCGACGTGGGCTTGGCGAAGGTGTGGCCGCCGGTGAAGGTGAGCGTGTCGCCGCTGACCCGGCCGGTGAACACGCCCCGGCCGCCCTGGAGGTCGATCTTCAGGTCGGTCGTCCGGTACTTCTCCCACACCTGGTCGATGTAGCTGTTCCAGACATCGCGGAACGGCATCTCGGCGGGGCGGTCGAAATAGGGAGCCATCAGGTTCTGCGGCGAGATCACCCGGAGTACCTCGCCGCCGTCGCCCCGGATGACGAGCTTGTCCCAGGGTTGGCCGTCCCTGGCCGCCTGCGCGGTGAGGTCCGAGGCGATCTTGTCCACGGCTCCGTCGGACATCGGGGCGACGGTGTGCGTGGCGTCGCCCTCCAGGGTCAGACCGATGGGGAGGGCGGTCACCAGGTCGACGTAGCTGATGTTCGCGTACAGCTGCTGGGGGTTGAAGGTGAACTCGCAGAACGACCACGTCCTGCCGTAGTTCGGGTCGGCGGCCGTGGCGAACGCGGGCTCGACCAGCGAGGGCCCTGGGTTGAGGAAGAAGTCGAGGGTGTCGTCGCGTACGAAGTAGACGCGGGCGCCGAACATCTGAGGCAGCGTCAGCACCTTCGGGGCGGAACCTGCGGCGCCGAGCGGGATGGCGCAGTCGACGGGCAGCGGGGTCTGCGGTGCCGAGGGAGACGCGGGGCGGTAGACGCTGCCGTCGGCCCGGAGCAGCAGCCAGTTGCCCGTCGACTGCTCGTGTCCGGTGACGTAGGCGCGGACCGTGCCCGGCAACGAGGCGTTCTTGAGGGCGAGTTCACAGGTGGCGGGAGCCGCCGTGGCTGCCGGGCTGAGAGCGCTTCCCCAGACGGGGTAACTTGCGGCGGCGGTGACGGCCGCGGCTCCGGTCAGGAACGTTCTGCGTGAAATCACGGAAGGTCTCCTGGGGTGTGGGGGAGGCAGGGATCGGCCGATGTGTGGGGATCGGCCCCTGCGCTGCACCACTGTCCCCAGGGGGAGTTGGAGCGTCAAGGGTTATGACTGAGAGCGCTCTCGGAATCTTCTTGCGTTCAGAAGTTGGCGGCGAAGTCGGTGATGCGGGTTGATGAGGGCCGGCGGTGCGGGTTGGCGGTGAGATGGGCCGGGTCCCGTCCTGGTGGGGCCCGGCCTCCTCGTCTCAGCTCTGCGGCGGCTCGCTCTTGATCACCGCGAAGCGGGCGCCGTAGGGGTCGGTGAGCTTGGCCATGCGGCCGACGCCCTCCATGGAGGTGGCGGGCATCCGGATCGTGCCGCCCAGCTCCTCGGCCTTGCGGACGACGGCGTCCGTGTCCGTCACCTCGAAGTACGGCAGCCAGTACGCCGACTCCTCCGTCGGGTCGTCGGCCAGTGGGACGAGACCGCCGAACATGGCGTCCTCGCCGCCGTCCGAGGGGTTGACACAGGTGTACGTGCCGCCGGGGAACGGCATGGCCGAGGTCTCCAGGCCCAGCGTGGCGTTGTAGAACGCGGCCGCCGCGGCGATGTCCGGTGTGTAGAGCTCGAGCCAGCACAGGGAGCCCGGGTCACCGGCCATGTCGAGGCCCTTGAGCCGGCCGGGCTGCCAGATGCCGAAGGGGACGCCCGCGTTGTCGCCGAAGACGGCCATACGGCCCATGTCCATGACGTCGTCGGGCGGCATCCGTACGCTGCCGTGGGCCTGTTCGACGGCCTTGGCCGTGGCGTCGGCGTCCGGGCTCTGGAAGGAGATGTTCCAGGACGGCGGGCCCTGCTCCGGCGGGTTCTGCATGCCGCCCGCGACGGTTTTGCCGGCCAGCTGGAAGAAGCCGTAGCCGCCGGCCTGGGGGCCCGCCGACTGGAACTGCCAGCCGAAGAGTCCGTTGTAGAAGGATGTGGCGCCGAAGATGTCCGGGGTGCCGAGATCTACCCAGTTCGGAGCGCCCGTGACGAAACGGGTGGTGAGCATGATGCCCTCCTCTGAAGGGGCCCGCTGCCTGTCGTGCCGAGTCTTGCACCACGCACTGACAACGGTGCGCTGCCGCTGGGCTGAACGGGTTTGATTGGTTGCTCTGGGTGATCAGTGGGGGTTCGGATCAGGGGGTGCCGGGTGTTGTGGGGGGCCGGACTCGGGTTGTGTGGGGCTGGGCGCGCAGTTCCCCGCGCCCCTTGCGGGGCTGCGCCACCCTTACGGGGCGCGGCCAGGGGGCCGGGATATATGTGTTCGCTCTTTCCGCGTGCCGGTGTGCGGCTGGGTGGGGTCGCGGGCATTATCGGGGACCGTCGGCCGTTGGCCGTGGGTGTGGGACGTGGCATTGATCCGGCGTTGATCGAACGTTTTTCGGTGCCGGGCACGATCTGCGCCATGTACAACGACACCATCTCCGCGCCCGATCTCTCCTGGCAGGAAGAGGCGCTGTGCGCACAGACCGGAGCCGACTTCTTCTTTCCCGAGCCGGGTAGCTCGGTGCGCGAGGCGAAGCGCATCTGCGGACTGTGCGAGATGCGCTCCGAGTGCCTCGAATACGCGCTCAACCACGACGAACGCTTCGGCGTCTGGGGCGGCCTGTCCGAGAAGGAGCGCCTCAGCCTCCGGCGGACGGAGCAAGAGGCGGCACAGAGCTGAGGAGGTTCCTCACTCGTACGCCACCGTGAGCTGTCGCGTCCCGGCCGGCACCCCCACGTCCTGGCCCGTCACGGTCAGCTCCCGCCCGTCGGCGGATGCCGTTCGTACGCGGCCGAACCGGCACGGATGGACGAACCGCACCCGCTCCGGCGCCTGCGTGATGTCGATCGTCACCGTCCGCCCGGCCGGATCGTGCGCGAGCCGGTAACCGAACGGCTCCCCGAAGAGCGTCGGCGCCGCGTCCACCACGACCGGCTCGCCCGCTGGCACCCAGTGCGGACGTACGCCCGGGGCGATGTAGATATGCGGATCTCGGTCCTCGTCCGCCTCGAAGAAGAGGATGTCGCGGATCAGCAGCAGATACTCGGCGGCCGCCCAGCCGTGCGGGATGTCGCCCATGTACCAAGGGCGGTACGGGACTTCGGTGAAGTCCGAGGCGATCGGGAACGCGTGCTGCTCGTTCCAGGCACCGAGCGCGGCCGCCCGGTCCGCCGTCCGCGGGAAGCCCGCGCCGACCGTCCAGCCGAGCAGCGCGTCCATCCGGGCCGGATCGCCCGCCAGCAGATACGCGTGCGCCAACTGCATGGTCAGGTAAGGCCCGTACGCGTTCCAGGCCGCCTCGTGCCGGTAGCCGCCGGTGACGAAGTGCGCGTACATCGTGTCCAGCGTGGAGCGGGCCGCCCGGTCGACCTCCTCGCCCAGCTTGTCGCCCATGTGCAGGCGCAGCGGGTGGAAGTACGCGGCCGTACCGATCATCGTCGAGTCGAGGCGTCCGACGTCGGCCGGTCCGGTCGGGATGTACGTCTCCCAGGCGCCGCGCGCTCGCTGCTCGCCCAGCACCCAGCGGATCGAGTCGGCGGTGGCCCGCTTCAAGTCGTCGAAGGCGGCCCAGAGTTCGGCCACCTCGGGCGCTCCGATGCGTTCCGCCAGGCGCGCCGCCTCGTACAGTCCGGCGAGGCCCCAGAGGTCGTCCCAGTAGTGCGGCTTGTCCCGTTCACCGAGGTGTTCGGCGCTCCAGCCGCTGTGCAGCAGGCCGTTTCCGTCCCGGTTGTCGCGCAGCCAGCGGGCCGCGTCGAGCACATAGGGGACGTACAACTTGGCCCCGAAGGCGGCGGCTTGGCCGACGGTGCGGTCGTATCGGCCGATCGCCCACAGCGCCTGGCCGTTGCTGTCCCACTCGCGGTCGTCCTTCTCGTGCGGGCCGCCGTAGAAGCCGTACTCGGCGCACGGGCCGATCCGGCCGGTGCCGCGGTTGAACTTCAGCGGGTAGTGCGTGCCCAACTGGTGCTCGGCCAGGGCCGAGTCACCGACCAGCGAGCAGGCCGTGGCCTCCACCGACGAGTCGCGGATCCAGAACGAGTCGTAGACGGTCGGGCCCGGATGGATCTCGCCGTGGTCGGAGAGGACCAGCAGCTGCGAGCGCGACTGGCGGAAGAGGTCCGTCAGATGGGCGACGGGCCCCGGAAGTTGGGGCTGAAGCCCCTGGCCGAGCAGTTTGGCCGCCCAGAAGTCCCGGTTGGCGGACTCCAGTTCGGCGGCGGCGGGCTCCCTCAGTTCGGCCAGGTCGTCGGGGCCGCTGTACACATCGACCGGCAGCCGTACGTCGATCTCGAAGATCTCGTCCGCCATCACCCGGAACGGCCAGGCGAACACGGCACTGCACAGGCCGGCCACCTGGTCTTGTGCGTCGAGGGCGCCGTTCAGCTTGCCGCCCGTCACGAGATCGTGGAACGGGCTGTGCGTCAGATACGACTCCGGGTCGAGGGAGAAGTCCGGGTTGCCGTACACGCCGTACTGCTCGGGCGGGGTGTCGAAGACCGGCCCCCAGCCCGAGTTGGTCTCCACGCGCTGTTCGTTCGGCAGATAGCGCAGGAAGGTCAGCCGCCGGTCGGTGACCTGGCGCCCGTTGCGGTCGTGCCGCTGGAAGCCGCTCGGACCGGCGGGCAGCACCGCCGCGCACAGCAGCCCCTCGTGCGACTGCCCGGTCGGACTGCTCACCGTCACCCGGCTGACGGCCAGGTCCCGCTGCCGCGGGCCGACGGGTGTGGCGAAGGTGCGCTGCACGAACTGGACGTCCTCCGGGGTACGGAACGTCGTCAGGACCACCGGCAGATGCGGTGCCTCCATACGCTGCTCGACGGTTCCGCCGTCCGGCAGTTGGGGCAGCCGCAGCGTGCCTTTCACCGGATCGTGCAGGAAGAACGAGAGGCAGTACTTGTCGTAGACCGGCTCGACCTCGCCCGCCTGCCCGATCAGGGACTCCTGACGGTGGTCCTTGACGCCGACCATGTGCCAGTAGCGGTACAGGGCGTTCGAGGCGAGGGCCGCCTCCTTCGAGTCGTACGTGCCGGCGTCGAAGTCGTCGCTCCACCGCCGGAAGGCCTGCTGCGCCCACCAGGGCACGGGATACGGGACTTGGGCCCGCCCCGCCCAGCTGCGCCACATGACCTCGTAGAACATCCACTCATGGGTCTGGGCCATGATGTTCACCCCCTTGAGGCACCGTTGCACCGCGAGGGCAGGTCGTAAATGCGTACAACGGACGGATGCGGACACGGCCGGAACCCGCGGTGCGGTCGCATCGGGAATTCGGCGCGCGTCCCGGCTCCCGGCAGGCACAATCCACCCCATGGTCCACACCCCGCGGCACCAGGCCGAGAGCCTGCTGAACGCCCTCGATCCGCTTCCGTACCCGCAGCGCATGCGTGAACTCGCCAGACACATACGGGAATTGGACGAGCCGCGTCCGCTGCTGGCGGAGCTGGAGACACGCGGTCCGTACGAGCGGGGGCTCGCTGTCGTCGCGGCGGCCATCGGCCTGGACGTGGAGTGGATCACGGCTCGGATCGCCGATCCGGACTCCTTCGTGCGCGGACACGCGCTGCGTGTCGCCGACTCGCTCCAAGTGCCGGACTCCGCCTACGAGTCGGCGCTGTCCGACGCGCCCGAGGTGGTGCGTCGGCACCTGCTGCGTGCCATCGTGGCGGGTCGGCGTACCGCGCTGGCGGACCGGCTCGTGGACGGGCTGCGGGCGGACTGGGGTGACGCGGAGGCGGCGCGGCTGCTGCCCGGGTGTTCGCCGGAGACGGTTGCCCGGCTCCTCCCCGCGGTCTTTCACGCCGTCCCGGGATGGACCTCGCTCGGCAGGTGGCACACCGGAGTGCTCCTGGACGTGGCGGAGCGGGAGTTGGCCGGACGGCCCGAGTCTCTGCGCGAAGCCTGGTGGCAGAGGTACACGCGGGCCGTCGCGGCCACTGTCGCCGTCGAACCGTTGCGTGCGCTGGAGCTGATCGAGCGCCATGGGCCGACCGAGATCCCGTGGCAACTCCGCGATCACCTGGGCAGGTTCGCGGCCGTCGCTCCGGGACGGGTGCTCCGGCTGCTGCTCCAGGGCGGAGGCCCCGCGCGCCACAGGATCGGCAGTCGCTCACTGCTCAGCAGGCTGGCCCGTTCCGGCGCGGAGGAACTCGCCGCGTACGGAAGGACGTTGGCCGAATCCGGCGATCTCCCGTCGTTCCTCATGGCGCTGCCGCCCGCCCGCCGGCACGCCTTCTACACGGAGTCGACGGCGGGCCGGGGTGCCGGCGGCGCCATCGTCGACACGGCGATCCTTGAGGCGCTGCCCCGCAGTTGTGTCGCCGAGGAGGCTCGGCGGATGGCCGCCGCGGCGCGTGAACGAGGGATGGCCTGGCACACGGTGCTGCGCGCCGAAACCTTCCTGTCCGTCGCCGAGGTGCGTGACCGGCTCGTCGAGGCGACGCGCCGCCCGGCCGCCGAGGACCGGGCCGAGGCCTGGCCGCTGCTGATCCGCAACGCCGCGCGCTCCGGCGACCGGGCCGCCGTCCTCTCCGTACTGGAGGAGTCGGCCCGCCTGCGCAACGAACAGGAGCCGGTGCGGCTGCCCGCCCTGTACGCGCTGTCCCGCACCCCGCCCGCGCTGTTCACCGAGGACGCCGGGCCGCACCTCGACCGGATCGTCGCCGACGCCGTCGACGCGCGGGACTCCTCGCCCGAGGTCCGGCGCAACCTCAGCGAGCTCGCCCTGTCCGTACTGCGGGAGCACGCGGCGGGAGGATCAAGGGAGTTGGTGAACTGGGCGCTGCGCACCCTCGTCCGGATCTCCGGCCACACCGGAGGCGCCGACCTCGGCCGGCTCGACCAGCGGCTGCGGCGCGGCCAGGAGCACCAGGTGTACGAGGCGCTGCGGCCGTGGATCGAGGCGGGCGCCGAGAAGGCGGACTACAGCCTCGCGTTCACGCTCGCCGAGGCGGTGGGGCGGCGCGCCGCCGGCATGCCGGAGTTGCAGGAACTCCTGTGGCAGGCCGTCCGGTTCGGGAACGACTCGACCGTGCGCCGGGCCGTCGGACTGTGGCTGGAGCCGCCCGCCACCCGCGACGAGAGAGGCGCGCGGGTCCTCGCGTACGAGCCCTCGGCGGGGGCGCTGTGGCCGGTCCTGGCCGTGGTCACCAGGCGTCGCACCGACCTCCTCGACGTGCTCCTGACGGACCCTCCGCCGTACGGACGGTTCCTCACCAAGGACAGCACGTGGACGGTGCCCGCGGGCCCTTACATGCGCCGCTGGCTGACACGTCAACAGGCCGCCGCGGGACGCCGGTTGGCGGAGGTGGCCGCCGACTCCGAGCTGCCGTCGTACGAGCGGGCCGCCGCCATCACGCAGAGCGCGCGCGTGCCCGGCCGGGGCGTCGAACTCGTGCGCCGCTGGACCGGCTCGCCGAACATCGTGCTCGCCGAGGCGGCGCTCGGCGCGCTCGCCCACACCGACCGGCCCGGCGACACCCTGCCCGAACTGCTCGCGCACGCGGGCGACGACCGGGCCCGCGTCGCCGTGTACGCGGCCACACGGGCATCCCGGCACGTGGCACCGTCGCGGCTCGCGGAGCAGCTGCGCGAGGTGCTGCTCGCGTCGGACACGAAGGTGACCAGCCGCAAGGAGGCCGCCCGGCTCGCCGCGACGCGGCTCCCGGTACCCCAGGCGGTCGAGCTCCTCACCGAGGCGTACGGCCGGCCCGGCGCACACCCCGACGTCCGTGCGGCCTGCGTCGCCGTGGCGGGCCCGCTGCTCGCCGACGACCGGATCTGGACCTTGCTGCACGACGCGGCGGGCGCGGAGCCGGTGCTGCGCACGGCGGTCCTGCGCGTACAGCCCCTGGACCTGGCGGAGCCCCATCGCGAGCGGTACGCCCGTCTCGTCCGGGACGTGTCCGCGGTGGAGGACCGGGAGGCGGCCGCTCTCGCCTTCGACGCACTGGCCCGCTGGGCCCCGTGGTCGCAGGACGCGCCGACGGTGCTGGCACAGGCCACGGCGGACCTGTCGGACCGCACGGCGTGGAAGGCCGCCGCGAACGGCCTGGTCACCGCCGCCGCGGGGGCGCCGCAGGGCGGCCGGGGACTGCTACGGGCGCTGGAGACACTGGCGGAGGCGGAGGCAGAGGGGCAGGGGGAAACCGGACCGGGTGACTCCGCCGAGGCCGGATCCGCAGGACCGGGATACTTCACCGATGCCGAATCCGGACCAGGTGGTCCCGCCGATGCCGAAACCTCGCCCGCAACCCCGTTCGAAGCCCTCCTCGAACGCACCCTTGAAACCGACGCGCGGCCCGATGCCCGGCCCGTCGCCGATCCCGTGGGCGGGACCGCCCCGCACCCCGTCGGTGTGCTCCCCGACGCCGGGGAACAACGCGACCGCCCGGCCCGGCGCCGGGTCGAATACCTCGTCGAGCGTCTCGGCCAGCAGGCCCGGGGGCGGTCCGGGCTCATCCGTCCGGCGGCCCTCGCCGCGGGTGAACTCCTGGCGCGCTACGACGACTTCGTGCCGCAGGCCGCCGCGCTGACCGTCCGTCATCTGGACCTGGACGCGGAGCCGGCCGAGGTGGACGCGGCGCTGGACCGGCTCGCGGTACTCACCGACGGCCGACCCGCGCTCACCGGGCGTATCGCGCGCGAGCTGTCCGTACGGATGAGTCGGCAGCCGTACGAGGGGAACGCCGACGCCCTGCTGGCCACGGCTCGCCGCCTCACCGAACACGGCGGTTTCGCCGAGGGCCTGCTCGCGGCGGCCCTCACCGAGGCGATCGGCACCCGTACCGGCTGGTCCGCCGCCTGGCGCGAGCAGCTGCGAGCCCTGCGCCGGCACCGGGCGCCCGATGTACGGGACATGGCGCTGGCCAGGGCGACGGCGTACGAGTGAGGCGCGGCCGCGTGCGATACGCGGCCGCGACCCGGGCGGCTCAGACCCTGTCCTGCTGGGTGGTGCCTCGCGCTGTGCGGTTGTTACGCGTTGGCCCGGGCCGCCATCCGCGCCTTGCGGGCCGCGAGCTTCTCGTCGAACTTGAGGGCCTCGGCGTCCAGGCCGCCCATGTAGAGGCCGATCTCCTCCTGGGCCTTGAGGCCCTCGGGGCCGAGACCGTCGATCTCCAGGACCTTGAGGTGGCGCAGGACCGGCTGGAGTACGTCGTCGTGGTGGATGCGCATGTTGTAGACCTCGCCGATCGCCATCTGGGCGGCGGCGCGCTCGAAGCCCGGCATGCCGTGGCCGGGCATGCGGAAGTCGACGACGACGTCACGGACGGACTGCATCGTGAGGTCGGGGGCGAGCTCGAAGGCGGCCTTCAGGAGGTTCCGGTAGAAGACCATGTGCAGGTTCTCGTCGGTCGCGATGCGCGCCAGCATGCGGTCGCAGACCGGGTCGCCGGACTGGTGGCCGGTGTTGCGGTGCGAGACGCGGGTGGCGAGCTCCTGGAAGGCGACGTACGCGACGGAGTGCAGCATCGAGTGCCGGTGGTCGTGCTCGAAGCCCTCGCTCATGTGGGCCATGCGGAACTCTTCGAGCTTGTCCGGGTCCACCGCGCGCGAGGCGAGCAGGTAGTCGCGCATGACGATGCCGTGTCGGCCCTCTTCGGCGGTCCAACGGTGCACCCAGGTGCCCCAGGCGCCGTCGCGGCCGAAGAGGGAGGCGATCTCGTGGTGGTAGCTGGGCAGGTTGTCCTCGGTGAGGAGGTTGACGACCAGAGCGATCCGGCCGATCTCGGTGACCTTGGACTGCTCCTTGCCCCAGGCCTCGCCGTCTTCGAAGAAGCCGGGGAAGTTGCGGGCGTCGGACCACGGCACGTACTCGTGCGGCATCCAGTCCTTGGCGACCTTCAGGTGACGGTTGAGCTCGGTCTCGACAACTTCCTCCAGCGCGTACAGCAGCCTGGCGTCGGTCCAGGCCGAGGACGGGCTGCCGAGATGGGGAGAAGTGATCGTCACAGGGGCTCCAGGGGGGACGTGAATACTGAGCGTTCACACAACCTACGGCATCGTAGGCTACGTATCCGTAGGTTACGATGCCGTAGGTTAAGCGCGACGTAAAGAGCCCTGATCAGCAAGGTTGCCGACCGGAGCTTACCCGCCCGGCGGACGCGCAGGTCGGGGGCGGGACGGGCGTCCCGACAGCCGCTCAGGCGTACAGCTCGCGCAGCCGGACCGAGAGGCACGTCACACAGCCTTCGAGTTTCTCGAACTCGCTGATGTCGACGAGGACGGGCTCGTGTCCGAGGTCGGCGAACAGCTCGGCCGTCTTGGGCGCGCTCGCCGCCATCAGGAGCCTCCCGCCGCCGAGGAGCACGACGTGGGAGCCCGCCTCCTCCGGCACCGACAGGAAGCGCGGGAACAGCGACGGTGTGTCCACGAGCGGCTCGTGTCCGACGACCGTGCCGTCGGGGAGCGCCGTGACCGCCGACTTCAGGTGCAGCACCTTGCTCACCGGTACGGCGACGACGCGCGCGCCGAGCGGTTCGAAGACGGCCCGCAGCTGCTGGATGCCGACGGCGTTGGTGCGGCCGCCGCGGCCCACGTAGATCGTGTCGCCGACCTTCAGGACGTCGCCGCCGTCGAGTGTGCCGGGCTCCCACACCCAGTTCACCGAGCAGCCCAGCCGGGCGACGGCCTCCTCGACACCGGCGGTCTCGCCGCGGCGCCGCTCCGCGCCCGGGCGCCCGATCAGCGCCACGTTGCGGAAGACGACCACCGCGTCCTCCACGAACACCGAGTCCGGGCAGTCGTCGGCGGGGTCCACCTCGACGGTCTCCCAGCCATGCGCCCGCAGTGCCTCCGCGTACGCCTCCCACTGCTCGACCGCCAGGCCGACATCGACCTTCGCGCGCTCGATGTGCGTCACCAGACCCTCGGCCAGGCGCGGGCTGGGACGTCGGATGAGGGCCTTCTGGCTGGGCACGTGCGGGTCTCCGTCTCGGCAGGGTGTGTCCCGGCCCATCATGCAGCGCCACGCCTGGATGGCAACAGCCCCCTCGGAGTGCGGGGCTGGGAAGGGGAATGTGGCGGAGCTTCGCAGGCGCCGGCCGCGGCAGGGGAGCGCCCTGAAGGGGCGCGGGGAACTGCGCGACCAGCCCCCATTCACCCGCAGCCGACCTCGCAACCCGCCGTCGGGCACCGGCACCGGCGCAGCCCCGGCTGCCGAACAGCCGCGCCCTACCCCACGTACCGCCGGAGGTGATCCGCCGTGAACGACCCGTCGGCGTCGAGGAGCCGGCGGGGCGTCCCCTCGAAGACGACCCGGCCGCCGTCCTTGCCGCCGTCAGGACCGAGGTCGATGACCCAGTCGGCGTGGGCGACGACATCGAGGTTGTGCTCGACGACCAGGACCGTGTTGCCCGTCTCGACCAGCCGGTCGAGGAGGCGGAGCAGCCCGGCCACGTCCGACATGTGGAGCCCGGTCGTCGGCTCGTCGAGGACGTACACCGCACCGGTCCGGTGGAGCCGGGTCGCGAGCTTGATGCGCTGCCGTTCGCCTCCGGAGAGGGTGGACAACGGCTGACCGAGCGTCAGATACGTGAGTCCCACGTCCCGCAGGGCGCGCAGGCGACGCCGTACACCGGTGTCCTCGAAGAAGCCGAGTGCCTGATCGGCCGTCATCTCCAGTACGTCGGCAATGGAGTTGCCGCCCACCGTGAGCCGCAGCACCTCGTCCTTGAAGCGCCGGCCCTCGCAGTCGGGGCACGTCGTCGTCACCGGGTCCATGAACGCGAGGTCGGTGTAGCAGATTCCGCGCCCCTGGCAAGTCCCGCACGCGCCTTCGGAGTTGAAGCTGAACAGTCCGGGCTCGACACCGGTCTCCCGCGCGAAGACCTTCCGTACGGTGTCCATGACGCCGAGATACGTCGCGGGGGTCGACCGCCCGGAGATGCCGATGGACGACTGGTCGACGACCACCGCCTCCGGATGCGTGGCCGTGAACACCCGTGAGACGAGCGTGCTCTTGCCGGAGCCGGCCACACCGGTCACCGCGGTCAGTACGCCCGTGGGGAACTCCACCGTGACATCCCGCAGGTTGTGCAGATCCGCGCCCTTCACCCACAGCCCGCCGGTGGGCCGCCGCGGCCGCTCCTTGACCTCGGTGCGACGGTGCAGGCCCCGGCCCGTCGGGGTGTCGGCCGAGGCCAGCTCGCCGGGGGTCCCCTCGAACACCACCCGACCGCCGTCGGCGCCCGCCCCCGGCCCCATGTCGACGACATGGTCGGCGAGGGCGATGACGTCCGGGTCGTGCTCGACGACCAGCACCGTGTTCCCCTTGTCCCGCAGCCGCAGCAGGAGGTCGCCGAGCCGCCCGACGTCCCGCGGGTGCAGGCCGACGGTCGGTTCGTCGAAGATGTACGTCATCCCGGTCAGGCTCGATCCGAGGTGTCGCACCATCTTCAGCCGCTGCCCCTCCCCGCCGGACAGCGTCGAGGTCTCCCGGTCCAGGCTGAGGTAGCCGAGCCCGATCGCCTCGATCCGCTCCAGCGAGGCGACGGCCGCCGCCGCGACCGGAGTGGCGACGGGATCGTCGATGTCCTTCAGTACGGCGATCAGGTCACTGACCTCCATCCGGGTGCAGTCGGCGATGGACAGACCGCCGATCCGGGTCGCGAGCGCCGCCGCGTTCAGCCGGGCGCCTCCGCATTCCGGGCAGGTGCCTTCCGCCAGGAACCCCTGCACCTGGTCGCGGGTCTTCTGGCTCAGCGCGGACAGGTCCCGCTTGAGGTACAGCCGCTCGAAGCGGTCGGCGAGTCCTTCGTAGTCGGTGCTCCAGGTGCCGCCCGAACCACTGATGGTGACCTTGCTCCCGGGGCGCCCGCGCAGCAGGAACTCCCGCTCGGCGGCGCTGAACCGGTGTACCGGCTTGTGCGGGTCCAGTTCGGTGGTGTTCGTGTACGCCTGCCCCTGCCAGGTCCCCGTGGCGAACGGCGGGAAGAGGATCGCGCCGTCCGCCAGGGACCGGTCGGGGTCCAGGATGCGGTCCCAGTCGGGCCGGACCGTGCGCCCGAGGCCGTCGCACTCGGGGCACATGCCCGACGGGTCGTTGAACGAGTACGCGGTGGCCGGGCCCGCGCTCGGGCTGCCGTGCCGCGAGAACAGCACCCGGATCACCGAGTAGACGTCCGTCATGGTGCCCACGGTGGACCGGGAGTGCCCGCCCACGGGCTTCTGATCGACGACGATCGCGGGCGAGAGCTCCTCGATGGCCTCCGCGTGCGGCCGCTCGTACTTCGGCAGCCGGTTGCGGACGAACCAGGTGAAGGTCTCGTTCAGCTGGCGCTGCGACTCGACCGCGATCGTGTCGAAGACGACCGACGACTTTCCCGACCCGGACACCCCGGTGAAGACCGTGAGCCGGCCTTTCGGGATGCGCAGGGTCACGTCCTGGAGGTTGTTCTCACGGGCTCCGACCACGTTGATGGACGGGTGGGTATCAGGGACGGGCTGATGCGTACCGGTGATGAACTGACTCATACCGGCGAAGCTAGTCGGGATACCCGACAGCTTCTGGCGTGATTTCCTTGAGTTCTCCTTCCAGCAGCAGCCAGCGCGTGATCCCGATCGACTCCAGGAACGGCACGTCGTGGCTGGCCACGATCAGCGCTCCCTCGTACGACTCCAGAGCCGTGGTGAGCTGCCGCACGCTCGCCATGTCGAGGTTGTTGGTCGGCTCGTCGAGCATCAGGAGCTGCGGCGCGGGTTCGGCGAGCATCAGCGCGGCCAGGGTGGCCCGGAAGCGTTCGCCACCGGAGAGCGTCGCCGCGAGCTGGTCGGCCCGCGCGCCCCGGAACAGGAAGCGGGCCAGGCGCGCCCGGACCCGGTTGTTGGTGGCACCCGGCGAGAACCGGGCCACGTTCTCGGCGACGGTCAGCTCGTCGTCGAGCACGTCGAGCCGTTGCGGCAGGAAGCGCAGCGGCACATGGGCCAGCGCCTCCCCGGAGACCGCGTCCAGCTCCCCTGCGATCGTCCGCAGCAGGGTGGTCTTGCCCGCGCCGTTGCGTCCTATCAGCGCCACCCGCTCGGGACCGCGCAGGTCGAAGGAGCCGGCCACGCTCGCGCCGTACGCCAATTCCAGGTCCAGGAGGGAGAGGACGTCACGGCCGGCCGGCACGGCCGTGTACGGCAGATCGACGCGGATCTCGTCGTCGTCCCGCACGGCGTCCACCGCCTCGTCGAGGCGCTCCCTGGCCTCGGCGAGCTTCTCCTCGTGCATGATGCGGTGCTTGCCGGCCGACTCCTGGGCCGTACGTTTGCGCACCCTCATCACGGCACGGGGTTCACGCTTGATGTCGAACATCTTCTGGCCGTACCGCTTGCGGCGGGCCAACTTGACCTGGGCGTCCTCCAGTTCGCGCTTCTGCTTTTTCAGGTCGGACTCGGCGACGCGCACCATGCGCTCGGCGGCCTCCTGCTCGGTGTTGAGCACTTCCTCGTACGCCGAGTAGTTGCCGCCGTACCACGTCACCTCGCCGGACCGCAGATCCGCGATCTGGTCGACCAGGTCCAGGAGTTCGCGGTCGTGGCTGACCACGACCATGACCCCGGACCAAGCCTCGACGGCCGCGTACAGCCGACGGCGGGCGTACAGGTCGAGGTTGTTGGTGGGCTCGTCGAGGAGCAGGATGTCGGGCCGGCGCAGCAGCAGCGCGGCCAGCCGCAGCAGCACCGACTCGCCGCCCGAGACCTCGCCGATGGTGCGGTCCAACTCGATGTGGCCGAGGCCGAGTTCGCCGAGGGTGGCGAGGGCGCGCTCCTCCACGTCCCAGTCGTCGCCCACGACCTCGAAGTGCTCCTCGGACACGTCGCCCGCCTCGATGGCGTGCAGCGCGGCGCGCTTGGCGGCGATGTCGAGGGCAACGTCGACCCGCAGCCCGGTGTCGAGGGTGACGTTCTGCGGCAGGTAACCGACCTCGCCCGCCACCCGGACGGTGCCGTCGAGCGGTGTGAGGTCTCCGGCGATCAGCTTCAACAGGGTTGACTTCCCTGATCCGTTGACACCGACGAGCCCGGTCCTGCCGGGCCCGAAGGACACCTGGAGATCGTCGAAGACGGAAGTGCCGTCCGGCCAGGCGAAGGAGAGGGAGGTGCAGGTGATGGAGGTGGGGTGGGTAGACATACGCGCCTCGCGGTGCTTGATGCGGTCAGGGCAACGCGTATCGAGACACCGGGGGCGACGACGGCCGAAGAGGCGGGCCGGAGAAGTCCTGGGGAGGGCATGAGGAAAGCCCTGCTCCGGAGGACGGGACGGCTCGTACGCCGAGGTCGCACGCAACGCACACACATAGACGTGTGTGACGCGGTGTCTCAGGACCTCAGACGAGCAACGTCCTACTCCAATCGACGACAACAGGACCGTCACACACCGTAGGAGGGGGCCCGGAAGCTGTCAACGAATTAACGTGAGCCCCCCTCGGCCCCTCGCCTCCTCGATCCTCAGCCCCTCGATCCCCTCACCGCCCCTCACCGCGCGAAGGAAACCCTGTGCCCACTGGTTCGCTCTCGCTGCCCGCCCGGCTCTACCTGCTGGGCCGGGACGCCACGAAGTCGCAGGTCACCGACGCCGACCAGCTCTCCCGGCTGGTCCGGGCCGGTGCCCTCACCGAGTTGGCGCAGCGCGGGCTGCTCACCGACGCGGACGGCATCGCCATGCCGGCGGATCCCGACGCCCAGGCCGGGGACCCGGTGCTGGACGGGCTCCTGGAACTCGTCGAGGAGTCCCGGCCGCACGAGTGGCGGACCTGGGTCGGCCTGCGGGCCCGCGTCACCCTTGACGCCGTACAGGCGCAGCTCGCCGCCGACGGATACTTGCGCGCGGAGAGGAAGCGGGTGTTCGGGCTCTTCCCGTCCGTGGCGTACGAGGTGGACGGTACCGCCGTCGTGGACGACCTGCGCGAGAAGGCGCGGTACTTGCTGGCGGGCCCGGTGCCCGTCGCGGAGGTGCCCGAGCGGGACGCCGCGCTCGTCGCCCTCGCCGTCGCGGCGGGGCTGTGCCCCCTCCTGCCGGGCGGAGACAGGCGGCGTCACGAGGAGCGCGTCGAGGCGCTGGCCGAGCGCGGCGGGGCATCGGTTCCGGCCCTGAAGACGGCGATCCAGGAGGTGCGTTCGGCGGTGATCGTGGGGTCGGCGGCCGCGGCGTCGGCGTCAGGGGCGCCGGGAAGCTGAGGCTCCGCACGCGTGTCGTGACACGGAGTGGGCCCGGGTGTCGCGCCGGCCGCGCACGCACTGTTCCGCCGCGCCGCGCGGGAGCTGCTGGACACGGGGACGTACGACTCGCCGGCCGGAGGACCGGACTACGGCGAGGTCAACACCCTGCTGAGATCAGAGACCGGAGTTCAGCAGCCGTCCCTCATCAGCTCGGCGAGTCCGTGGTCCAGATTCTGGTGCAGGTGCTCCAGACCGAAGGGCACCAGCTTCGTCGAGTTGTCCAGGAAGTTCCGCAGCTCGCCCGCGAGGACGTGGACGACAGCGGTCCCCTCGGGGGCGTGGAACTCCAGGACGATGCGGTCGTAGCCGTACGGCCGCACTCGTACGTCGCCGTCCCCCACCGACTCCTCCAGACCCGAGGAGAGCAGCTCGCGGGCGAAGGTCCAGCACACGTCCACGCCTTCGAGCGTGGCCGGGGCGGGGAAGGACATGCGGACGGCGAACGGGTCGCGGGGGTCGTAGCGGAGCGTTGCGGGAATGCTCGGCATCCGCGGGGCGGCGGCGACGAGACGGGCCTCAACGGGCTGCTCGATGACGGTGGACATTGACAACGCCTTGCTCCCTTGTGACGGCTTGACGAACGGCGGACGGATGAGCCGGCACTTGTAGAGACGCCGGAATCGGCCAATCCGTGCGCACGAAAACGCATGAACTTCGAGTGACCTCTGTCACCGGCTTCATTCACAGGAGTGAGCGTGGATCTCCGGAGTGGACGCAGAAGCCGCCAGGGGCGTCTGGACGCCGCCGGGGGAGTGGGCTAGCTTCGCCCGCCATGAGGGGCTTGGGGAAGACGCGACGCATGAGACGTACGAGGCGACTGGTGACTGTGGGAATGTGCGGAGCGGCCCTGGCCGCCGCGCTCACGGCCCCCGCGCAGGCCCAAGGGCCCGACGGCGGAAAGCCACCGCACTGGGAACTGAAGAACAGCGGCACGGACGTACGCTTCCGCGGGCTCTCCGCCGTGAGCCGGAACACCGCCTGGCTGGCCGGGTCCAAGGGCACCGTGCTGCGCACCTCCGACGGCGGCGCGAGCTGGCGGAACGTATCGCCGCCGGGGGCCGCCGAGTTGGAGTTCCGCGACATCGAGGCCTTCGACGGGCGGCGGGCCGTGGTGCTGGCCATCGGCGAGGGCGAGGCGTCCCGGGTCTTCCGGACCGAGGACGGCGGCACGACCTGGACCGAGTCCTTCCGCAACACCGACGCGAAGGCCTTCTACGACTGCCTCACCTTCTTCGACCGGCGCCACGGGCTTGCGATGAGCGACCCGGTCGACGGCAGGTTCCGCATCCTGTCGACGAGCGACGGCGGCCGGTCCTGGAAGGTGCTGCCCAGCGAGGGCATGCCCGCGGCCCAGGAGGGTGAGGCGGGCTTCGCGGCCAGTGGCCAGTGCCTGGTCAGCTCGGGGTCGCGCGATGTGTGGCTGGCCACCGGTGGGGCTTCACGCGCGCGCGTGCTGCATTCGTCCGACCGAGGCCTGACCTGGACGGCCACCGACACGCCGATTCCGGCGGGCGATCCGGCCCGCGGTGTCTTCGCCCTCGCCTTCCGCGACCGTACGCACGGCATCGCGGTCGGCGGCGACTACCGGGCCGACCAGGCCTCACCGCGGGCGGCCGCGGTCAGCGGCGACGGCGGCCGCACCTGGAAGCCCTCCGCCACCCCGCCGCCCGCCTACCGCTCGGGCGTCAGCTGGCTCCCGCACAGCCGCTCGGCCGCCCTCGCGGTCGGCCCCACCGGCACCGACCTCACCACGGACGGCGGCCGCACCTGGCGCACGCTCGACACGGGTTCGTACGACACCGTCGACTGCACCCAGGACCTGGCCTGCTGGGCCTCCGGCGAAAAGGGCCGAGTGGCTCGGCTGGAGCGCTGACGCGGCGGAGACGGAGAGGGACAAGCGGCGGCCGTGTCTGGGGGAGTCGGGCGCCCGAGCCTGCTCCCCGGGGCGGCTCAGGCCGGCGTCTCGCGGTACTGCGCCAGCGCGGGCGCCGTCTTCGTCGCCGTGAACTCCGTGATCCGGTACGCGCACACCTCCGCGACCACGAAGGGATCGGTCGCGGTGGTCTTCTCGACCTCCGCGCGGCTGTCGGCGACGGCCAGAATCACACCGCCGTCCCGGGGGCTCTTGGGCCCGGACGCCAGGAAGACGCCGGCCGCGAACTGCTCGTCCAGCCACAGGACATGCGCTTCCAGAACGGCGTCGACGGCCTCGACGGGCGCGGTGTGGGTCAGCTCCAGTACGAACATGATCACGAGCCTACTCCTCGCCGCCCGAGCCCCCGTAGGCTCGGCGGCACCATGACGACCGTACGCATTCCCGCGGGCTGGCCCGCCACCGAGGACCAGGCCCGTGCCGTGCAGGACGAGTTGCGGGGCCGGGTGGTCCTCGACGAGCCCGGGCCGCCGCCCGGAACCGGCCGGGTGACGGGGGTCGACGTGGCGTACGACGACGCGCGCGACATCGTCGTGGCCGCGGCCGTCGTGCTCGACGCGGCGACCCTCGATGTCGTCGCCGAGTCCACGGCGGTGGGGCAGGTGACCTTCCCGTACGTTCCCGGGCTGCTCGCCTTCCGTGAGATCCCGGCCGTCCTGGCGGCCCTCGACGCGCTGCCGTGCGAGCCGGGCCTGGTCGTCTGCGACGGCTACGGACTCGCCCACCCCCGCCGCTTCGGCCTGGCCAGCCACCTCGGGGTCCTCACCGGTCTGCCGACGATCGGGGTCGCCAAGAACCCCTTCACCTTCGCCTACGAGGAGCCGGCCGCCCCACGCGGCTCCTCCTCCCCGCTGCTCGCCGGTGCGGAGGAGGTCGGCCGGGCGCTGCGCACGCAGCCCGGCATCAAGCCGGTGTTCGTCTCGGTCGGCCACCGCGTGACCCTGGACACCGCCTGCGCCCACACCCTCCGACTGGCGCCGCGCTTCCGCCTCCCGGAGACGACGCGGCACGCGGACGCGCTGTGCCGACGGGCCCTGAAGGCGACGACTTCCCCGGGAACCGGCTCTGTTGACAGCTGTTGATACCTGGGTTCCTACCTGAGTAGGCCCTCTGAGTACCGGTTCTGAGTATCTGTACGGATGCCGGGGCCCTGCCATGATCGGCAGGCTGGGCCGCATGACGACACACCGCGCCCCGAAGCCCGCCGCCAGCCCCACCCAGCCGATCGAGCGCGCCGTGATGGCCGGACTGCTGCTCGCGGTCCTCGCCGGAACGGCCTGGATAGCCGGGATGATCTACACGATCACGGGGTGGTAGCCCGGAGCGGTTCCCCGCGGAGCGCTAGCGCGTAGCCGCGACCCGGAAACCGATCCCGGCCCCGCGGAGCCGCTCGATGAGCGCGTCGCCCATCGCGACCGCCGTCGTGACCTGGCCGGACGTCCGAGGCAGGTCGTCAAAAGCCAGACACAACGCGGACTCGGCGAACATCTTGGCGGTCTCCCCATACCCGGGGTCACCGCCCGAGACCTCCGTGAACACCTGTTGCCCCCCACCCTCGCCGACGAACCGCACCGAGAACCAGCTCTTCGCCCGCTTCTCCTCGCTCGGCCCGCTGCCCGGTCCGAGCCGCTCCGACAGCCAGCGCCGGGCCGGCGGTACCTGCGCCGCCGCGAAGACCGCGCCGGCCGCGGCCACCCCGCCCAGCGCGAACGGGAGCCGCTCGACGGCCGCGTAGTGCCGGTAGCGGAACTCGGGCCCGTAGCGCTCCAGGGCCCGGGCCGACCGCAGCACGATCTGCGCGTCGATGGTGGGCAGCGGCACGGCCCACGCCCCGACCTCCTTGGCGTACCGCGGCACGCTCGGCGGCACGGACGCCCGCCGCTCGACGAGCCGCGGCTCGTGCCGCTTGCGGTCCCGCGCGGCCGCGAGCATGTGCCGCCCGCGCGAGAACTGGTTGAGGGCGGAGGCGAAGGTACCCCCCGAGAACATCGCCTCGGCCTGGACGAACCCGTCCACGGTCAACGGCACCCCTTCGGGGAGCTGCCGCACGGTGAAGTACGCGCCCAGGTCGTGCGGAATCGAGTCGAAGCCGCACGCGTGCACCAGCCGTGCCCCGGTCTCACGCGCGCGTGCGTCGTGCCGCACATACGCGCGGTCCACGAACTCGGGCTCCCCGCAGAGGTCCACGTAGTCGGTGCCGGCGTCCGCGCAGGCGGCGACCAGGTCCTCGCCGTACGTGAGGTAGGGCCCGACGGTCGTGGCCACCACGCGCGCGTGTGCCGCGAGTTCGCGCAGCGAGGCCGGGTCGGCGATGTCCGTCCGGAGCATGGGCAGCTCGGCGCAGTCCGGGTTGATCGACGCCAGCCGTTCCCGCAGCCGTTCGAGCTTTGTCGTGTCACGTGCCGCGATCGCCCAGCGCAACCCGTCCGGCGCGTGGGCGGCGAGGTACTCCGCGGTGAGCTCTCCGACGAATCCCGTAGCTCCGAAGAGCACGATGTCGTACGCGCGCTCCGTCCTGTCCTGCCTGCTCATGGCACCTCTCAGCCGTGCACCCCGCGCCGTTGTCGGTGGCTGAGGCTAGCGTGAGGTACGAGGAGCCGAACCAGGACCCCGTACCAGGGGCCGACCAGGACCGGGAGGCAGCCGTGGCCCCGACGAAGAACGCCCTGACGAAGTGGGAGAAAGTGCGGGATTTCGCCCTCGGACTGCCCGGTGCCACCGAGGAGTTCCCCTGGGGCGAGACCGTCGCGAAGGTCAACAAGAAGGTGTTCGTCTTCCTCGGTGTCAGTGACGGCAGCTATCCGATGGGTGTCACCGTGAAACTCAAGGACGAGGTGGCGCACGCCCACGCCATGACCGCCCCGGGGGCCGAGCCCGCCGGATACGGCCTCGGGAAGGCGGGCTGGGTGCGCGTCCCGCTGGAGGAGAAGGGCGCTCCAGCCGTGGAGCTGCTGTGCGACTGGGTGGAGGAGAGCTACCGCACCATCGCGCCGAAGAGGCTCATAGCGGAGCTGGACGGCCGCTGAGCCACCCCTGGGCCGTCCGCCGCGGAATTGACTGAGCGCTTGCTCGTCGGGGGCTTGTGCGGAGTGGAACACGTTCTTAACATCGCTGATGTTACATCAGTTGTGTCACAGCGCTGGGGGCTTGATGGCAGTGGCAGGGACGGCAGGGCACGGCCCGCTCGCCGGGGTGCGCGTGGTGGAGCTGGCGGGCATCGGGCCCGGCCCGTTCGCCGCCATGCTCCTTGCCGACCTGGGTGCCGACGTCGTACGCGTGGACAGGCCGGGCGGCGGCGGGCTCGCGATCAGACCGGAGTACGACGTCACCAACCGCAACAAGCGCTCCGTCGTCGTCGACCTGAAGTCGGCGGACGGCCCGGACCACGTCCTCGACCTGGTCGAACGTGCCGACATCCTGATCGAGGGCTACCGTCCCGGCGTCGCCGAACGCCTCGGTGTCGGCCCCGGAACCTGCCACGCCCGCAATCCGAAGCTCGTCTACGGGCGGATGACCGGCTGGGGCCAGGAGGGCCCGCTCGCCCAGCGCGCCGGGCACGACATCGCGTACATCGCGCTGACCGGCACCCTCGGCATGATCGGCGAGCCGGACGAGCCGCCCGCCGTCCCCGCGAACCTCCTCGGCGACTACGCGGGCGGTTCGCTCTACCTCGTCGTCGGGGTCCTCGCCGCCCTCCACCACGCGCGCGCGACCGGCGCCGGACAGGTCGTGGACGCCGCGATCGTGGACGGCACGGCGCACCTGGCCGCGATGATCCACGGCATGCTGGCCGCCGGCGGCTGGCAGGACCGGCGCGGCGCCAACCTCCTCGACGGCGGCTGCCCGTACTACGGGACGTACGAGACGGCCGACGGCCGGTACATGGCCGTGGGCGCGCTGGAGCGGCAGTTCTACGAGGAGTTCGTGCACCTGCTCGGCATCGGGGACCTGGCAGCGGCCCACAAGGACGTGTCCCGCTGGGGCGAGCTGCGCGAGGCGGTCGCGGCCCGCTTCAGGACCCGTACGAGGGACGAGTGGACCGCGGTCTTCGAGGGCTCCGACGCGTGTGTGGCACCTGTGCTGTCGCTGCGCGAGGCCCCGCACCATCCGCATCTCGCCGCCCGCGGCACCTTCACCGACCACGGCGGCATCACCCAGCCCGCCCCCGCGCCCCGTTTCTCCGCCACCCACACCTCCGTCCGCGGCGGTCCTGCCCAGCCGGGCGCCGACACCGCGGAGGTGGCCCGCGACTGGGACGTACCCGGTCTCATGAAGGACCGTACGAAGGGCAGCTCCGAATGAAGCGGCAGATCTTCGCGCCCGAGCACGACGCGTTCCGTGAGACCGTCCGGAGCTTCCTCGCCAAGGAGGTGCTGCCGTACTACGGGCAGTGGGAGAAGGACGGCATCGTCTCGCGCGACGCCTGGCGGGCGGCCGGGAAGCAGGGGCTGCTCGGGCTCGCCGTGCCGGAGGAGTACGGGGGCGGGGGCAGCTCGGACTTCCGCTACAGCGCCGTACTGGCCGAGGAGTTCACGCGCGCGGGGGCCGCCGGGCTCGCGCTCGGACTGCACAACGACATCATCGGCCCGTATCTGACCGGCCTCGCCACCGAGGAGCAGCGGCGGCGCTGGCTGCCCGGCTTCTGCGACGGCACGCTGATCACGGCCATCGCCATGACGGAACCGGGCGCGGGATCGGACCTCCAGGGCATCAGGACGCACGCCGAGGACCGGGGCGACCACTGGCTGCTCAACGGTTCCAAGACCTTCATCTCCAACGGAATCCTGGCCGACCTGGTGATCGTCGTCGCGAAGACCACCCCCGAGGGCGGTGCGCGCGGGCTCTCCCTGCTGGTCGTCGAGCGGGGCATGGAGGGCTTCGAGCGCGGCCGCAACCTCGACAAGATCGGCCAGAAGGCGCAGGACACCGCCGAGTTGTTCTTCCACGACGTGCGCGTCCCGAAGGAGAACCTGCTCGGCGAGCTCGACGGCGCCTTCGGGCACCTGATGACGAACCTCGCGCAGGAGCGCCTGAGCATCGCCGTCGCCGGGATCGCCGCCGCCGAGTACCTGCTGGAGATCACCACCGAGTACGTCAAGGAGCGCGAGGCCTTCGGACGGCCGCTCTCCCGCCTCCAGCACATCCGCTTCGAGATAGCCGAGATGGCCACCGAATGCGCCGTCACCCGGACGTTCCTCGACCGTTGCGTCGTCGACCACTCGGACGGGGGACTCGACGCCGTGCACGCCTCGATGGCCAAGTGGTGGGCCACCGAACTGGAGAAACGGGTCGCGGACCGCTGCCTCCAACTGCATGGCGGCTACGGCTACATGACGGAGTACCGGGTGGCCAGGGCCTTCACCGACAGCCGCGTCCAGACCATCTACGGCGGCACGACCGAGATCATGAAGGAGATCATCGGCCGTTCCCTGCTGAGCTGACCCGCCAGGCCCCGGCCCCCGTGACTCTCCCCGAACTGGGTTCCCCTCGAACCGGCTCTCCCCGAAAGGCTTTCCAGTGAGCACCGAAGCGTACGTGTACGACGCGATCCGCACTCCGCGCGGCCGCGGCAAGGCGAACGGCGCCCTGCACGGCACCAAGCCCGTCGACCTGGTCGTCGGGCTCATCCACGAGATCCAGGCCCGCTTCCCGGACCTCGACCCGGCCGCCATCGACGACATCGTGCTCGGCGTCGTCGGCCCTGTCGGCGACCAGGGCTCCGACATCGCCAGGATCTCGGCCCTTGCGGCAGGGCTGCCGGACACGGTGGCCGGCGTCCAGGAGAACCGCTTCTGTGCGTCCGGCCTGGAAGCCGTCAACCTGGCCGCGATGAAGGTCCGTTCGGGCTGGGAGGACCTGGTGCTCGCGGGCGGCGTCGAGTCGATGTCCCGGGTGCCGATGGCCTCCGACGGCGGCGCCTGGTTCGCCGACCCGATGACCAACCTCGCCACCAACTTCGTACCGCAGGGCATCAGTGCCGACCTCATCGCCACCATCGAGGGCTTCGGCCGCCGGGACGTCGACGAGTACGCGGCACTGTCCCAGGAGCGCGCGGCCGCGGCCTGGAAGGACGGCCGCTTCGAGCGGTCCGTCGTCCCGGTGAAGGACCGCAGCGGACTCGTCGTCCTCGACCACGACGAGCATCTGCGCCCCGGCACCACCGCCGACTCGCTGGCCAAACTGAAGGCGTCGTTCGCGGACATCGGCGACCTGGGCGGCTTCGACGCGGTGGCGCTGCAGAAGTACCACTGGGTGGAGAAGATCGACCACGTCCACCACGCGGGCAACTCGTCCGGCATCGTGGACGGTGCCTCCCTGGTCGCCGTCGGCTCGCAGGAGGTCGGCGAGCGCTACGGGCTCACTCCGCGCGCGCGGATCGTCTCCGCGGCCGTCTCCGGCTCCGAACCCACCATCATGCTGACCGGGCCCGCGCCCGCCACCCGCAAGGCGCTCAGGAAGGCGGGGCTGACCATCGACGACATCGACCTCGTCGAGATCAACGAGGCCTTCGCGGCGGTCGTCCTGCGCTTCGTCAAGGACATGGGCCTGTCCCTGGATAAGGTCAACGTCAACGGCGGCGCCATCGCCCTCGGCCACCCGCTGGGCGCCACCGGCGCGATGATCCTCGGCACGCTCGTCGACGAACTGGAGCGCCAGGACAAGCAGTTCGGCCTCGCCACGCTCTGCGTCGGCGGCGGCATGGGCATCGCCACGATCGTCGAGCGTCTCTGAACGTCCCGTCCCCCTTACGGAGAAACTGTCATGACCGAGAGCACCACCATCCGCTGGGAACAGGACGAGACCGGCGTCGTCACGCTCGTACTCGACGACCCCGACCAGTCCGCGAACACCATGAACCAGGCGTTCCGTGAGTCGCTCACCGCGATCGCCGACCGCCTGGAGACGGCAGTCCAAGCCGATCCCGACTCCGTGCGCGGCGTCGTCTTCACCTCCGCCAAGAAGACCTTCTTCGCGGGCGGCGACCTGCGCGAACTCATCCGGGTCACGCCCGGGACCGCCCAGCGGCTCCTCGACGCGAATCTCGCCATCAAGCGCGACCTGCGCCGCATCGAGACACTCGGCAAGCCCGTCGTCGCCGCGATGAACGGCGCGGCCCTGGGCGGCGGTTACGAGATCGCGCTGGCCTGCCACCACCGCGTCGCCCTCGACGCGCCCGGCTCCAAGATCGGCTGCCCCGAGGTCACGCTCGGCCTGCTGCCCGGAGGCGGCGGCGTCGTCAGGACGGTACGCCTCCTGGGCATCGCCGACGCGCTGCTGAAGGTGCTCCTCCAGGGCACCCAGTACAGCCCGCGGCGCGCCCTCGAAAACGGCCTCGTCCACGAAGTGGCGGCCACCCGCGAGGAGATGCTCGCCAAGGCCCGCGCCTTCATCGACGCCAACCCCGAGTCGAAGCAGCCCTGGGACAAGCCGGGCTACCGCATCCCGGGCGGCACCCCGTCCAACCCGAAGTTCGCGGCGAACCTGCCCGCCTTCCCGGCCAACCTGCGCAAGCAGACGAACGGCGCGCCCTACCCGGCGCCGCGCAACATCCTCGCGGCCGCCGTCGAGGGCTCCCAGGTCGACTTCGAGACCGCACAGGTCATCGAGGCGCGCTACTTCGTGGAGCTGGCCGCGGGCCAGACCTCCAAGAACATGATCCAGGCCTTCTTCTTCGACCTCCAGGCCGTCAACTCCGGTGCCAACCGCCCCAAGGGCGTGGAGCCCCGCCAGGTCCGCAAGGTCGCCGTCCTGGGCGCCGGGATGATGGGCGCGGGCATCGCGTACTCGTGCGCCCGCGCCGGCATCGACGTCGTCCTCAAGGACGTCTCGGCCGAGGCGGCGGCGAAGGGCAAGGCCTACTCCGAGAAGCTCTGCGCCAAGGCCGTCTCCCGGGGACGTACGACCCAGGAGAAGGCGGACGCGCTGCTCGCCCGCATCACGCCCACCGCCGACCCGCAGGGCGTGGCCGGCTGTGACGCGGTCATCGAGGCGGTCTTCGAGGACCCGGCGCTCAAGCACAAGGTGTTCCAGGAGATCCAGCACGTCGTCGAGCCGGACGCGCTGCTGTGCTCCAACACCTCGACCCTGCCGATCACCGTCCTCGCCGAAGGTGTCGAGCGGCAGGGCGACTTCGTCGGACTGCACTTCTTCTCGCCCGTCGACAAGATGCCGCTCGTCGAGATCATCAAGGGCGAGCGGACCGGCGACGAGGCCCTGGCACGCGCCTTCGACCTCGTACGGCAGATCAGGAAGACCCCGATCGTCGTCAACGACTCGCGCGGCTTCTTCACCTCCCGGGTCATCGGGCACTTCATCGACGAGGGCGTGGCGATGGTCGGCGAGGGCATCGAGCCCGCGTCCGTCGAGCAGGCGGCCGCCCAGGCCGGTTACCCGGCCAAGGTCCTCTCCCTGATGGACGAACTGACGCTCACCCTGCCGCGCAAGATCCGCGCCGAGTCGAAGCGGGCCGTCGAGGAGTCGGGCGGCACCTGGACGACGCACCCCGCCGAGGCGGTCATCAACCGCATGGTCGACGAGTTCGGCCGCACCGGACGCAGTGGCGGGGCGGGCTTCTACGAGTACGTGGACGGGAAGCGGGCCGGGTTGTGGCCCGGGCTGCGGGAGCACTTCACGCGCGAAGACGCCGAGATCCCCTTCCGCGACATGCAGGAACGCATGCTGTTCTCGGAGGCGCTGGACACCGTCCGGCTCCTGGAGGAGGGCGTCCTGACGTCCGTCGCCGACGCCAACATCGGGTCCGTCTTCGGGATCGGCTTCCCCGGCTGGACCGGTGGCGTCCTGCAGTACATCAACGGGTACGAGGGTGATCCCGGGGAAGGCGTCGGCCTGCCCGGATTCGTGGCACGCGCGCGTGAGCTCGCCGAGCGCTACGGGGAGAGGTTCACGCCGCCGGCGCTGCTCGTGGAGAAGGCGGAGAAGGGGGAGCGGTTCAGCGACGTGTGACGCCGGGGCCCGATGGTCAGGGCGGGCGGCTCGCTGCCGCCCGCCCACCGGATCGCCGACTCGTTCCGGGACCGGAGCCGACTCGTTCCGGGACCGGAGCCGACTCGTTCCGAGACCGGAAACGCCCCTTGCCCGGTACCTGACGGGTCATCACACTCGTCCCATGGAGACGCGGACCGCCCTGGTGACCGGAGCGGCACAGGGCCTCGGGCAGGAGTTCGCCGTCGCGCTCGCGGGGCGCGGCTACCGGGTGGCCGGACTCGACCTCGTCCCGCAGCCGGACACGGCCGAACGGGTCCTGGACTACGTGGAGTTGGTCGCCGACGTCACCGACGAGACGCAGATCCACGAGGCCCTGGAGCGGGTGCTCGACCAGTTCGGCACCCTGCACGTCCTGATCAACAACGCGGGCGTGTACCCGGAATCGGCCTTCGAGGAGACCACTCCCGAGGAGTGGCGGCGCGTCATGCGCGTCAACCTGGAGGCGCCGTTCCTGATGGCCCGCGCCGTGCTGCCGTACCTGAAGGCGGCGGGCTGGGGCCGCATCGTGAACATCGCCTCGGCCGCCGTCCTCACCGCCCCGCCCACGATGGTGGCGTACACCGCCTCGAAGGCCGGGCTGATCGGCCTCACCCGTGCGCTCGCCTCGGCGCTCGGCCCGTACGACATCACCGTCAACGCGATCGCGCCGGGCCTGGTCCGCACCGCCACGGCCGAGCGCACGGTCGGCGCGGACGGCGGCTTCGAGCAGGTCCGCTCCCGGCAGGCCGTACCCAGGACCCAGGAGCCGTCCGACCTCGTCTCCACCCTGCTGTACGTCGTCGACGAGGGCAGCGGCTTCCTGACCGGCCAGACGCTCAACGTGGCCGGCGGGTCTTCGTACCTGTGACCGTACTTGTGACTGCGGGCGCGGCGATCAGGACTCGGACTCCTTGAGCCACTCCCGCAGTTCCTCCTTGAGGGATCGCTGAAACGTCGTCAGGAGTGCCTGCACCACGAGGGGTTGCATGTGCGCCGACAGGTCCTTCACCGCCGCCACCGACGCGCGCTCGGACACCTCGTCCCGGAACAGCAGGGACAACTCGTGGGCCGCGGCACGGGTGTGCTCCATCAGGACCGTGCGCGCGGCGAGGATCGTCTCGTGCGCGATCGGTACGTCGAGCAGTTGGACGCCGAGCCGCAACAGCCCGAGGTCGACCCGGTACGTGCCCGGGGCGCCCGTCTCCCGCACGACGCTCATCGCGACGAGCCGCTCCAGATCCGCCTCGCCCAGCGGACGCCCCGCCCGACGTTCCAGCTCCGCGCGGCTCAGCTCCTCCGCCGAGTCCGGCGCCCAGGACGCCACCACGGCACGGTGGATGGCCAGGTCATGGGCGGTGAGCCCGGCCGGCAGCTGCTGCAGATAGCGTTCGATGGCGGCCAGCGTCATCCCCTGGTGCTGCAACTCCTCGATGAGTCCGAGCCGCGACAGGTGCTCCTGGCCGTAGTGACCCACCCGGCGGGCACCGATCACGGGCGGCGGCAACAGCCCCTTGGTGCTGTAGAAGCGGACCGTGCGGACCGTGACGCCCGCGCGTGCGGCCAGTTCGTCGACGGTGAGTGTCGGCTCCTCGGTGTCCGTCGTCATGGCGGCTCCTTCGGGTGGTGCGCCGGTGCGGTGCAACAGTATTGCTGTCTCACCAGTGTTGTGAAAGTGCCCTGGAGAGTCACGGCCCCGAGGCCCCGGCTGGGCCCGGCCCGGCCCGAGAAAAATCGGGCGCGCCGGCGGAACCCGGGGCGGTACGGTCCCGGCATGCAGGATGAGGACGGCGTCTTCGGTGAGAACAT
The DNA here is from genome assembly GCF_040654355.1 of Streptomyces sp. NPDC050704. Lineage (NCBI taxonomy): Bacteria > Bacillati > Actinomycetota > Actinomycetes > Kitasatosporales > Streptomycetaceae > Streptomyces > Streptomyces sp. NPDC050704. The sequence continues at coordinate 29,291 of NZ_JBFAHW010000121.1, forward strand.
AGCGGCCACCTATGACGAGTCGACGGCGGACATGTTCCGGCCGGAGGCGGTGGATCCGGCGGTCGACGTGCTGGCCGAACTCGCAGGCCACGGACGGGCGCTGGAACTCGGCATCGGCACCGGCAGGATCGCGCTTCCGCTGGCCCGGCGCGGGGTTCCGGTGCACGGCATCGACATGTCCCGGGCCATGGTGGCCCGGTTGCGTGCCAAGCCGGGCGGCGACGCCATCGACGTGACGATCGGCGACTTCGCGACGACACGGGTGGCGGGCACGTTCACGGCCGCCTACCTGGTCTTCAACACGATCAACAACCTGACGACGCAGGACGCCCAGGTGGCCTGTTTCGGCAACGCCGCCGCCCACCTGGAGCCCGGCGGCTGTTTCGTCGTCGAGGTGGGGGTGCCGGAACTGCGCCTGCTGCCCCCGGGACAGAAGGCGGTGCCGTTCCACATCAGCCCGACGCGCTGGGCGTTCGACATCTACGACGTCGCCACCCAGGCCATGAGCTCGAACTACGTCACGATCGTCGATGGGCGTGCCGAGCACCAGTTCTTCCCGTTCCGGTACGTATGGCCTTCCGAGCTCGACCTGATGGCACGGCTCGCCGGACTACGGCTGCGCGACCGCTGGGAGGACTGGACACGGGCGCCCTTCACCAGCGAGAGCCGCCGACACGTCTCGGTCTGGGAGAAGCCCGTCGACTGACCGATTGACTGACCGACCGCCGGTCGCGACCGTTTTCTCCAAACCGGTGACTATCAGTCAACTCTGGCGCAGATGCGCGTTGTTGCGCACGCCTGAGCGGGAAAGGCATGAGCATGGAACTCATTCCTTACCCCGTAGGTCCCCTCAATCCGAAGGCCCAGGATCTCCTCGTCGCGTTGTCGCTGTTCGCCGCGGTCTTCCTGTTCTTCCTTCGGGTGCTGCCCCGGATACAGCGAGCACTCGAAGCGCGGGACGAAGCGATCAGAGGTGGCATCGAACACGCCGAAGGGGTACGGGCCCGCGCCGAGGAGAAGCGGGCCGAGGCGGAGGCGGTGCTGGCCGAGGCGCGGCACAGCGCGGCCCGGATCCGGCAGCAGGCCTACGAGGAGGGCACCGCCGTGATCGCGGCGACCCGTACCGAAGGACACCGCGAACGCGACGCCGTCCTGGCCGAGGGCCATGCCAGGACCGAGTCCGAGCGCGCCACCGCCGAGGCCGAACTCCGCATGCAGATATCGGAGCTGGCCTCGGACCTGGCGAGCCGCATCATGGGGGAGCGGATCGCGGCTCCCGTGGAACCCCGGCCCGGGGGGGGCCGCCGGGGGGCGGCGCCCCCCCCGCCGGGGCGTAAAGCACAACCCGGAATAAAAAAAACAACAACAACCTAAACGAAT
>NZ_JBFAHW010000122.1:0-30576 GCF_040654355.1 Streptomyces sp. NPDC050704
CTTGTCCGGCCACAGGTCGGCCTCGTCGAGCAGCACCTTGCCGCCCTCGGCGACCAGCTTGGACGCGGTCGGCTCCGGCACCCAGGCGCCGTCGACGGAGCCGGACCTGTAGGCGTCCGGCGTGATCTTGTTGTCCGTGCGGATCACGGACACATCGCCCTTGCCGCTCTCCGCGTCGACCTGCCAGCCCTGCTCGGTGATCCAGTTGAGGAACGCCACGTCCTGGGTGTTGCCGAGCTGCGGAGTCGCGATCTTCTTGCCCTTGACGTCCTTCAGGGACTTGATCTTCTCCGGGTTGACCACGAGCTTCACACCGCCGGACGCCGAGCCGCCGATGATGCGCAGGCTCTTGCCGTCGGACTTGGCGTAGCCGTTGATCGCCGGGGACGGGCCGATCCAGCCGATGTCGATGGACCCGGAGTTCAGCGCCTCGATCTCGGAGGGCCCGGCGTTGAAGGTCGCGTACTCGGCCTTCGTGGCGCCGAGCTCCTTCTGGAAGATCCCCTCCTGGCGGCCGACCAGCGCGGTGGCGTGGGTCAGGTTCCCGAAGTAGCCGATCTTCACGGTGTCCAGACCGTCGATCTTCTCCGCACCGGCGGCGACCTTGACGGTGTCGTCGTCCGGAGCCTGCGAACCGTAACCGCAGGCGGCGAGGGTGAGGAGCGGCAGCGCGGCAAGGGCGGCGAAGGCGCGCCGGACGGCAGCGGATCGGTTGGCAGGCACGGGAGGGGTTCCTCTCGTTGGCCCGGCGGTCACGGTCTCAGATCGTGGCCGGGAGGTCGGCAGGTTTTCGTCTGTGTGGGGCGCGCCGGCAGTGCGCGTACGTCATCGCGCACATCGCGCCACTCCGCCCTGCCCGCTACCGAGGGCGCCGCTGCCGACGCGGCCGCCCTCTTTCGCGAACGTGGAGTAGAAGTCGGTGGTGGTCGTGGAGGAGAAGCCGGTGGTGGTCATCGTCAGAAGTCCCACCCGTCGTCGTCCGGGTCGGCCTTGACCGGCTCCGGCGAGGCGAAGGACTCGCCGACCATGCCCGCGGTGAGCGTGGTGCCGTCCGCGGGGTCGATCAGGATGAACGAGCCGGTGCGCCGGGAGTCGGCGTACGAGTCGACCGGCAGCGGCTCGGCGGTACGGATCTTGACCCGGCCGATGTCGTTGGCGATCAGCTGCCCGGGGTGCGGGTGCAGGGAGAGGTCGTCGAGGGTCAGCCGGGACGGGATGTCCTTGACGATCGCCTTGACCGTGCGGGTGCCGTGCTTGAGCAGCACCCGGTGGCCGACGGTCAGCGGCGCGTCGGCGACGTGGCAGACGGTCGCCTCGATGTCCTGGGTGGTCGCGGGCGCGTCCTTGCTCGGCACGATCAGGTCGCCGCGGGAGATGTCCACGTCGTCCTCCAGGAGGACGGTCACCGACTGCGTCGTCCAGGCCAGGCCGACCGGCTCGCCCAGCAGGTCGATCCCGGAGATCCGCGACGTACGGCCCGACGGCAGCACGGTGATCTGCTCGCCGACGCGGAACGTGCCGGCCGCGATCTGGCCCGCGTACCCCCGGTAGTCGGGGTGCTCGGCGGTCTGCGGACGGATCACGAACTGCACGGGCAGGCGCGCGTGGCAGGTCGTGAGGTCATGGCTGACCGGGACCGTCTCCAGGTGCTCGAGGAAGGTCGGGCCGCCGTACCAGTCCATGTTCGCGGACGGGTCCACCACGTTGTCCCCGGCGAGCGCCGAGATCGGGATCGCGGTGATCTCGGGGACGCCCAGCTCGGAGGCGTACGCCGTGAACTCCTCGGCGATCGCCGCGAAGACGGACTCCTTGTACTCGACGAGGTCCATCTTGTTGACGGCCAGCACGACGTGCGGGACGCGCAGCAGGGCGGCGATCGCGGCGTGCCGGCGGGTCTGCTCGACAACGCCGTTGCGGGCGTCCACCAGGACCACCGTCAGCTCGGCCGTGGAGGCACCCGTCACCATGTTGCGGGTGTACTGCACGTGGCCGGGCGTGTCGGCGAGGATGAACCGGCGCTTGGCCGTGGCGAAGTAACGGTACGCCACGTCGATCGTGATGCCCTGCTCGCGCTCGGCCCGCAGGCCGTCGGTGAGCAGCGCCAGGTCAGGAGTGTCCTGGCCGCGGCCCAGGGACGCGCGCTCCACGGCCTCCAGCTGGTCGGTGAGGACCGACTTGGAGTCGTGCAGCAGGCGGCCGACCAGGGTGGACTTGCCGTCGTCGACGGAGCCCGCGGTCGCGAAGCGCAGCAGGGTCGTCGCGGACAGCTGCTCGACCGACAGCGGCTCGGTGGGTTCGGTGATGCTGGTCATCTCTAGAAGTACCCCTCGCGCTTGCGGTCTTCCATCGCGGCCTCGGACATCTTGTCGTCGGCGCGGGTGGCGCCCCGCTCGGTGAGCCGGGAGGCGGCGATCTCGGTGATCACGGCTTCGAGCGTGGTCGCGTCCGAGTCGACGGCGCCCGTGCAGGACATGTCGCCCACGGTCCGGTAGCGGACCAGGCGGGTCTGGACGTTCTCGCCGTCCTTGGGACCGCCCCACTCACCGGCCGTCAGCCACATACCGGCCCGCGCGAAGACCTCCCGCTCGTGCGCGAAGTAGATCTGCGGCAGCTCGATGCCCTCGCGGGCGATGTACTGCCACACGTCCAGCTCGGTCCAGTTGGAGAGCGGGAAGACGCGGACGTGCTCGCCGGCCGCGTGCCGGCCGTTGTACAGGTTCCACAGCTCGGGCCGCTGCCGGCGCGGGTCCCATTGCGAGAACTCGTCCCGCAGCGAGAACACCCGCTCCTTGGCCCGCGCCTTCTCCTCGTCCCGGCGCCCGCCGCCGAACACCGCGTCGAACTTCTCGCTCTGGATCTTCTCCGTCAGCGGCACAGTCTGCAGCGGATTGCGCGTCCCGTCCGGACGCTCCCGCAGCACACCCCGGTCGATGTAGTCCTGTACGGAGGCCACATGGAGCCGCAGCCCGTGCTTCTCCACCGTGCGGTCCCGGTACTCCAGGACCTCAGGGAAGTTGTGCCCGGTGTCGACGTGCAGCAGCGAGAAGGGCACCGCCGCCGGGGCGAACGCCTTCAGCGCCAGATGCAGCATGACGATCGAGTCCTTGCCGCCGGAGAAGAGGATCACCGGCCGCTCGAACTCCCCCGCCACCTCACGGAAGATGTGCACCGCCTCGGACTCCAGGGCGTCCAGGTGGCTCAGCGCGTACGGGCTGCCGGTCTCCTCGGAAACGGTGGCGACGGTCGTCATGCGAGACCCCTCTCGGTGAGCAGCGCATGCAGCGCGGCAGCGGACTCCTGCACGGTCTGGGTGTGCGACTCGATCCGCAGATCCGGCGACTCGGGCTCCTCGTACGGGTCGTCGACCCCGGTGAGCCCCGAGATCTCGCCCGCCGCCTGCTTGGCGTACAGACCCTTCACGTCCCGCTCGCTGCACACCTCGACCGGCGTCGCCACGTGCACCTCGATGTACGCGGCCCCGCTGGCCTGGTGGCGCTTGCGCACCGCCTCGCGGCTGTCGGCGTACGGCGCGATCACCGGCACCAGCGTCTTGACGCCGTTACGGGCGAGCAGGTCGGCCAGGAAGCCGACGCGCTGCACGTTCGTGTGCCGGTCCTCGCGGCTGAAGCCGAGCCCCGCCGTCAGGAACGTACGGATCTCGTCGCCGTCGAGCACCTCGACGCGGTGGCCCTCCTGGCGCAGCCGGCCGGCCAGTTCCTGCGCGATGGTGGTCTTGCCGGCGCTCGGCAGACCCGTGAGCCAGATGGTGGCTCCGGTCGTCACTTGCTTCTCCTGGGAGTTCGGGGAGGCGGGGGTCGAGGAGTCCTGGCGGACCTGGGAGTTCGTCATCAGTGCAGCCCGCACTCGGTCTTCGCGCGGCCCGCCCAGCGGCCGGCGCGCGCGTCCTCGCCCTCGAGGACGCGGCGGGTGCAGGGGGCGCAGCCCACGGAGGGGTAGCCGTCCATGAGCAGCGGGTTGGTGAGGACACCGTGCTCGGTGACGTACGCGTCCACGTCGTCCTGGGTCCAGCGGGCGATCGGCGAGATCTTGACCTTGCGGCGCTTCTCGTCCCAGCCGACGACCGGGGTGTTCGCGCGGGTCGGCGACTCGTCGCGGCGCAGTCCTGTCGCCCAGGCGCGGTACCTGGTGAGCCCCTCTTCCAGGGGCTTGACCTTGCGGAGCGCGCAGCACAGGTCAGGGTTGCGGGCGTGCAGCTTCGGCCCGTACTCGGCGTCCTGCTCGGCCACGGTCTGGCGCGGGGTGAGCGTGATGACGTTGACGTCCATCACGGCCTCGACCGCGTCCCGGGTGCCGATGGTCTCCGGGAAGTGGTAGCCGGTGTCGAGGAACACGACGTCCACGCCGGGCATCGCGCGGGAGGCGAGGTGGGCGACCACCGCGTCCTCCATCGAGGAGGTCACGCAGAACTGCTTGCCGAAGGTGTCGGCGGCCCACTGGAGGATCTCGAGGGCGGAGGCGTCCTCGAGGTCGCGGCCCGCCTGCTCGGCGAGCGCCCTGAGCTCCGCGTCCGGATCGGCCGCCGGCTCGGTCTCGGATTCGGTGTCGGTCTGGGTCTCGGTCTGAACTGTCGTCATATCTCGTCCCCTCCCGCGTTGTTGCGCTGAAGCCCCCGGGCGAGGAGCCCGAGGAACTTCAACTGGAAGGCTCGATTGCATGCTCCGCATTCCCACGCGCCGTGACCGCCCTCGGCGGCTTCGCTCGGCCGAAGGTCCTCGTCGCCGCAGTAGGGGCAGTAGAAGGGCGCCGCACGCTCGCTCATGACAGGGCCTCCTCGGAGGCACGCGCGGCCCAGGTGGCGAAGCGCTCGCCGTCCTCGCGCTCCTCCTGGAACCGCTTCAGCACGCGCTCGACGTAGTCCGGCAGCTCGTCCGCGGTGACCTTCAGGCCACGGACCTTGCGGCCGAAGCCGGCCTCGAGACCGAGCGCGCCGCCCAGGTGCACCTGGAAGCCCTCGACCTGGTTGCCCTCGTCGTCCAGGACCAGCTGGCCCTTGAGACCGATGTCCGCGACCTGGATACGGGCGCAGGCGTTCGGGCAGCCGTTGATGTTGATGGTGAGGGGCTCGTCGAACTCGGGGATGCGGCGCTCGAGTTCGTCGATCAGGGACACACCGCGCGCCTTGGTCTCGACGATGGCGAGCTTGCAGTACTCGATGCCGGTGCAGGCCATCGTGCCGCGCCGGAACGGAGACGGCTTGACGCTGAGGCCGAGCGCCTCCAGGCCCTCGGAGAGCGACGCGACCTGGTCCTCTTCCACGTCGAGCACGATCATCTTCTGCTCGACGGTGGTCCGCAGGCGGCCGGAGCCGTGCGCCTCGGCCAGCTCGGCGATCTTGGTGAGGATCGTGCCGTCCACCCGGCCCACGCGCGGGGCGAAGCCGACGTAGTAGCGGCCGTCCTGCTGCCGGTGCACACCGACGTGGTCGCGCCAGCGGGCGACCGGCTGGTCCGGCGCCGGGCCGTCGACCAGCTTCCGCTTGAGGTACTCGTCCTCCAGGACCTGGCGGAACTTCTCGACGCCCCAGTCGGCGACCAGGAACTTCAGGCGGGCGCGGGTGCGCAGCCGCCGGTAGCCGTAGTCGCGGAAGATCGACAGGACGCCCACGTGCACGTCCGCGACCTCGTCCAGCGGGACCCAGGCGCCGAGCCGCTGGCCGATCTTCGGGTTGGTGGAGAGGCCGCCGCCGACCCAGAGGTCGAAGCCGGGGCCGTGCTCCGGGTGGTTCACGCCGACGAAGGCGACGTCGTTGATCTCGTGCGCCACGTCGAGCAGCGGCGAACCGGAGATCGCGGTCTTGAACTTGCGGGGCAGGTTCGAGAACTCCTTGTTGCCGATGACCCGGCGGTGGATCTCCTCGATGGCGGGCGTGCCGTCGATGATCTCGTCCTCGGCGATCCCGGCGACGGGCGAGCCGAGGATGACGCGGGGCGTGTCACCGCAGGCCTCGGTCGTCGAAAGCCCCACGGCTTCGAGCCGCTCCCAGATCTCCGGGACGTCCTCGATGCGGATCCAGTGGTACTGGACGTTCTGCCGGTCGGTGAGGTCGGCGGTGCCGCGCGCGAACTCCTGCGAGATCTCGCCGATGACCCGCAGCTGGTCGGTGGTGAGCCGCCCGCCGTCGATGCGGACGCGCAGCATGAAGTACTCGTCGTCCAGCTCCTCCGGCTCCAGGATCGCGGTCTTGCCGCCGTCGATCCCGGGCTTGCGCTGGGTGTAGAGGCCCCACCAGCGCATCCGGCCGCGCAGGTCGTTGGGGTCGATCGAGTCGAAGCCCCGCTTGGAGTAGATCGTCTCAATGCGCGTCCGCACGTTGAGACCGTCGTCGTCCTTCTTGAACTGCTCGTTGCCGTTGAGCGGGGTGTAGTGACCCACGGCCCACTGACCCTCGCCGCGGTGACGGCTCACCTTGCGGCGCGGCGCGGCGGCAGCGGGATTCTGTGGCGTGGCGGCCATGGTTCTACGTCCTTCGGGACAGGCGGAATGCGGCTCGACCTGCGCGTATGGGCGCATACGGGCATACGCGCGCGTCGTTGCGCAAGGCGAGGCAAAGGGGGATGTCGGTGGTGCTGGGCCCGGGGCGAAAGCCCCTGTCGTCGGCGCCTCAGCGGGCCGGACAGATGGCGCTGGACATGCGGCCGAGGTCGACGTGCCGCCGACTCACCAAGGCAATTCCAGTTCCAGACATGACGGAAGCGTGTCATGGCGATCTGGACACAGTCCAGCTTCGTCCACGATGCGGACACCCTTGTCTCGAAGTGCGAGACAAGGGTGGTGTCGGTCACATGATTCGGTTCGGACCGGGTCTTGCCAGCTCAGCCTGCGTGTGCCCCGGGCCAGGGCCCGGGTGACGTCAGGTCCGGCTCCTCCTCGACCTTGGTGTCGAAGAGCTTGAAGCCGCGGCGCAGGTAGTTGTCCATCGCATGCTCGCCGTCCTTGCTGCATGTATGCAACCAGACCCGCTTCGTCTGCGCCCGCCCGGGCCAGCGGTCGGCCAGGTCCCAGGCCCGCGCCACCCCCTTCGAGAGGAGGTGCCCGCCGATCCGCCGGCCCCGGAAGGCCGGGATCAGGCCGAAGTAGACGATCTCCACGACTCCGTCGTCCTGCGGATCCAGTTGTACGTATCCCGCGGGCGTCCCCCGGTCGTACGCGACCCAGGTCTCGGCGGCCGGCCGGTCCAGGTCCTCCTGCCACTGGGCGTACGTCCAGCCGAGCCGGTCCGTCCAGCGGACGTCGGCGCCGACCGACGCGTACAGGAAGCGGACGAACTCGGGGGAGGGCACCTCGGCGCGGACGATCCGGACGTCACCGTCGGGGGCGGCGGCGGGCAGCTGGTCGGCCGGAGACGTCTGCTCCAGGGACCAAGTGGTGACAGCGATGCTCATACGGCTCAGCGAACCACGAAGGCGGGCGCCGCTCAAAAGCGGGCCCGCCTTCGGTTGGGTGCCCTGTTGACGCCCCAGGTCAGGTGAGTCGGATCACTCCACCGGTGAGCCGGATCACTCCACCGAACTGTCGACCGACGACAGCGGAACCGCGTACAGCACCCGCTCCGGGATCGCGGGCGGCTTCCACTCGTTGTCCTTGTTCGCCGCCCACTCGGTCAGCGTCCACAGCTCGCCGGTCTCCTGCCAGTACGACAGGGACTCGGTGTGCTGGCCCCAGCAGGCGTACGTCTCGCCCGAACCGCACTTCGCGGCCTTGGCGGTGCTCTCGTTCTGCCGCCAGAGCGTGCCGTGTCTGTCGCGGGAGCCCGGCGCGTACCCGGTGTACCAGTTGGCCTCGCTCGCGCCGCTCGGTTTGTACGAGAGCACGCCCTGGACCCCGACGGCCTCGGTCTCGTACACCTCGTCGACGTTGACGTTGTCACTGGAGTTGCTGCCGAGCAGGCCCGTGCGGTCGCTCGCGGTGCTGTAGTAATAGCGCCAGACGCGGGCCGGCTGGGTGCCGCCGGAGCTGAACCACTCGTTGGCGACCAGGCTGTCCGGCGTCGACGTGCGGTCCAGGGAGACGGACGCGAAGCAGGGGACCTTGTCGTCCGTAGTCGCGTCGCACTTGCCGCCGGTGAGGTTGTACGAGCCGATGGCCGGCATCACGTACTGGTAGCCCTTCGCCGACCAGCCGCCGCTCACCTTGCCGACCTCGGAGCTGTTGACGTCGGCCTGCAGGATGCGGTTCATGTCGAAGACGAACAGGGCGTTGTTGTGATCGGCCCCGTTCTTGGCGGTGACTATCAGCTTGTCCTGGTACCAGACCATGCCGCCGAGGTGGGAGCGGACGGCCCCGAAGTCCTTGCCGCCGTCGAGCGGGGCGACCAGCAGGACCCAGCGGTACTTGAGGTTCTTCGGGTCGTTCGCGTCGATGAAGGCGACCCGGGCGAGGCCCTTGTCGTCCGCCGGCTCGCCCGCCTTGTGGTCGTTGTGCGTCCAGCCGGCCAGGATGACCCGGTCGTCGCCCCACTTGCCGTCGTTGTCGGCGTCCCCGGAGGTGGTGACGGACTGGGGCAGCCACTTCTGCGTCGTCGCGTCCCCGCTGTCCCAGCAGTACGCGCGGGTGGCCACGGGCTCGACGGGCAGCGCCGCCGCCTCGGTGCTGTTGCACGCCGCCTTGTTGCGCATCGGGTGGTTGGCGCTCTTGAGGACCGCGTTGACGCCCACGTGCCCGCCCATGCCGCTCTGCAGCGTGTTGAGCGTCGTCTCGCTGACCAGGTTCTCGTGCAGCTGGAGCTTGCCGGTCTCGGACGCCGAGGTGAGCGGCTTCAGCGGACCCGGATTGTCGCTGCCCGCGGCCTGTGAGGTGCTGATGATGGTCGCGGCGGCGGTGAGGGCGAGGGCGGTCCCGGACAGCGCGGCCCGCAGGACGCGCCCCTTGTTCCGGCGGCGGTGTCTGCCTCGTTGCGTCATAGGTCCTCCCGCGTCGGCGGCCAACTGCCTCCGGCGGTTCGGCGGTTGGGGCCGGGGCGGATGTGGGGGGCCGTGGGGAAGATGGTACGTCAGAGGGGGCGAGCCTGGTCGAATACCCGGTAATAGGTAAGAAGTGCGCCACTCTAAGGGCTTACTTCGGCCAGTTGAGAGGCTGCGGGTTGTCTGTGGCTGGTCGCGCAGTTCCCCGCGCCCCTACGGGGCGCCCCCCGTGTTACGCGGCGCTGCGCGCCCTCAGTACCGCCGGAGCCGTCGAGTGGGGGAGTAGGTCCAGTGGGTCGTCCGGCAGGATCACCTGGATCTCCGCGTCCTCGCAGAAACGATACGGCCGGTGTTCCAGGAGGGCCCCCAGATACCGTCGTACGCGCGACATCTCGGCGCGTACCGTCACCGTGCGGGACGGGTCGCCGAACACGTCGTCGGCCAGCCCTGAGGCGCTGCGGCCGGCTCGGTTCAGGGCCAGGAGATAGAGCAACTCGGCATGGCGCGGGCTCAGTTCGTGGGTCCAGGTGCCCGCGCCGCCCGCCACGGCCAGCGACCAGCGGCGTGGCTGTCCCAGGTCCAGCGCGATCCGGGTGGTGCCGCGCGGCGCGGGTTCGTCCTGTCCTCGGTGGGGCCGCACCAGCCAGCCGCCGGGCAGCGGCTCCGCCGAGCACAGGCCGAGCGTCGGCAGCCAGATCCGGTCGGCGCCGACCGTCCGGGGCAGCGCGAGCCGGTCCAGGTGCGGCATGCCGGTGACCGCGGCGGTCCAGCCGTCCTTGTCCACGGCGATCGCGCGGCCCTCGATCCGCGCGAGGATCGGCGCGGCCACCGAACGCAGCCGGTCCAGCGAGGTCAGATGCCGCTCCCGCAACCGAGCCTCGGCGAGCTTGGCCACCGAGCCGACCCAGGCGAGCGTCGCCGGGTGCATCGTCTCCCAGGGCCCGCTGATGTCCACGACACCGAGCAGCCGGCCGTCGCGCGGGTCGGTGATCGGGGCGCCCGTGCAGGTCCAGGTGGCGTGCGAGCGGACGAAGTGCTCGGCGGCGAAGACCTGGACCGGGCGGCGGGCGACCGCCGGGGTGCCGATGCCGTTCGTGCCCACGACGTCCTCGCCCCAGGCCGCGCCTATCTCGAAGCCGAACCCGTCGGCCTTGCGCAGCACGGACCGGCTGCCCTCGCGCCACAGCACGCGGCCCTCCGCGTCCGCCACGACCATGATGTGGTGCGCGACGTCCGCGACCGACAACAGCCCCTCGCGCAGTACCGGAAGGGCGTGCCGCAGCGGCGAGTCGCGCCGCCGCCGCTCGATCTCGTCACGGCCGAGCAGCCCGGCACGGAAGTCGTGGTCGGGGTCGACGCCGCTGCGCAGCATCCGCCCCCAGGACTCCCCGATGACCGGCCGCGGATCGAGCTGGGCGGGCCGGCCGGCCAATGTGGCGTCGCGCACCTCGTCGAGAACCCGTGCTGCCTGCGCGTTGTCCACGGCGGCGAACCGTGTCACGTCCGTCGGCGAGTGCGTCACTGGGTCCTCCCGGAAGGCCTGAGCGGACAACTGGGCCCAGCCGGTCCGGCCGTTGGGTCCCAAGGCCCGTACTGACTGCACGTCTCATAGTGCCGCCTGTCCGTCGCGGAGGGCGATACTCCGCACCCGAAACGGAGATTCCGCGCAGTGCGCGAAGAGGTTGCAACCCCCTGCAACCCTGGTGAACTCCCCTGGTGTGGCCCGAAACTTGGCGCAACGCCGCCCTGCGCGGTGTGAGTGCTCCGCTTCTTGGGGCCACAACCGGGGGTGGTGCCGTGTCGGCGCAGCACCACCCCCGTTCCCTGCCCGTAGGGCGTGTTGCGCCCTAGGAAACCGGCCGCGCCCGCTCCACCACGGAGCCCAGGTCCAGGCTGTGCGGCAGGGTCCCGAACGCCGATCCCCAGTCCCCGCCGAGGCGTGACGCGCAGAACGCGTCGGCGACCTCCGGCGGCGCGAACCGGACCAGCAGCGAGCCCTGGAGCACCAGCGCGATCCGCTCAACCACGCGCCGGGCGCGCCCCTCGATGCCCTCCAGGTCGGCGAGTTCGGTGAGCAGGTTCTTGATCGCGCCGTCCAGCCGGTGATCGGCGCCGCGGGCCCGGCCGACCTCCTGGAGGTACGCGTTCAGCGCCTGCGGCTCCCGCTGGAGCGCCCGCAGCACGTCGAGGGCCTGGACGTTGCCCGCGCCCTCCCAGATGGAGTTGAGCGGCGACTCGCGCAGCAGCCGCGGCATCCCGGACTCCTCGACGTACCCGTTGCCGCCCAGACACTCCAGGGCCTCCACCGCCACCGGCGTACACCGCTTGGTCACCCAGTACTTGGCGGCCGGCACCGCGAGCCGCAGGAAGGCCCGCTCCTGCTCACTGCCGTCGTCGTACGCGGCGGCAAGGCGCAGCGCCAGCGTCGTGGCGGCCTCCGACTCCAGGGCCAGGTCCGCCAGGACGTTCCTCATCAGCGGCTTGTCGATCAGCGTGCCGCCGAACGCCTCGCGGTACGTGCAGTGGTGCACGGCCTGCGCGACGGCCTGCCGCATCAGCGCGGCCGAGCCGAGCACACAGTCGAGGCGGGTCGCCGCGACCATCTCGATGATGGTGCGCACCCCGCGCCCCTCGTCCCCGACCCGGCGCGCCCAGGTCCCGTCGAACTCGACCTCGCTCGACGCGTTCGACCGGTTGCCCAGCTTGTCCTTGAGCCGCTGGATACGGAACACGTTGCGGGTGTCGTCCTCCAGAACGCGGGGGACGAGAAAACAGGTGAGCCCGCCCGGAGCCTGCGCCAGCACCAGGAACCCGTCCGACATCGGCGCCGAACAGAACCACTTGTGGCCCGTCAGCTCGTACGTCCCGTCCTCGGCGAGCGCTCGCGCGGAGGTCGTGTTGGCTCGTACGTCGCTGCCGCCCTGCTTCTCCGTCATGCCCATCCCGAAGAGCACGCCGGCCTTCTGATCGGCGGGCCGCAGCCCCTGGTCGTAGACGGTGGACGTGAGCCTGGGCTCCCACTCGGCGGCCAGCGCCGGGTCCGTGCGCAGCGCCGGCACCGCCGCGTGCGTCATCGACAGCGGACAGCCGTTGCCCGCCTCGACCTGCGACCAGACCAGGAAGCCGGCCGCGCGCCGCACATGCCCGCCGGGCCGCGCCCACGCCGCCGTCAGGCCCGCGGACACCCCCTTGCCGAGCAGCCGGTGCCAGGACGGATGGAAGTCGACCTCGTCGACGCGGTGGCCGTACCGGTCGTGGGTGCGCAGTTTGGGCGGGTTCTCGTTGGCGAGCGCACCCCACTCCTGGACCTGCGCCGAGCCGGACGTACGGCCGAGGGCCGACAACTCGGCGCGCGCCTCGTCGAGGAGCGGTGGATCGAGATGCCGGTCGACGGCCTCCACGAGGGCCCGGTCGGCGGTGAAGACGTCATAGCCGACCAGGGGCGGAGGCTGGTTGGACACGGTGTGGGTGGAGGCTGCCATATCTGGAACCTACCCCTCGGTACGGGGATGTTCACCGAATCACCGGCCACAGCACCGGGGCAGACGCTCCCGGTGCTCGCGGTGGTGCGGTCGGGCTCACCCCGAGAGGGTGGCCAGCTCGTCGGGGTCGAGGGTGTCCTCGCCGTGGAGCTCCTGCTCCTCCAGCCAGTTGGTGCGGTAGACGGTGTCGAGGTAGCGGTCGCCGAGGTCCGGGGCGATCGCCACCGCCGTGAGGTCCCGCCGGTCGGGCCGGGCCAGCCACTGGGTCGCGCCGCTGACGACCGTGCCGGTGGAGCCGCCGAACAGGAACCCCCGGCGGGCCAGCCGGCGGCAGGTGCGGACGGCGTCCGGCTCCTCGACGTGTACCACCTCGTCCACGTAGGTGGCGTCGAGCAGCTGCGGACGCACGCTCGTGCCCAGGCCGGGAATCATCCGGGGCCCCGGATCCCCGCCGAAGGTCACCGAGCCGACGCTGTCCACCGCGACGATCCGCACCCGGCGGTTCCACTGCCAGAACCAGCGCGCGCAGCCCATCAGGGTCCCGGTGGTGCCGGCCCCGACGAACAGCACGTCCAGGCGCGGGAACCGGCGGGCGATGGCGGGCGCCGTCGTGCGGTAGTGCGCCCGCCAGTTGCTCTGGTTGGCGTACTGGTTGAGCCACACGAACCGGTCGTCGGAGGCGCACAGCGCGCGGACGTAGGCGATCCGGGCCCCCAGGTAGCCCCCGCTCGCGTCCGGCTCGTCGATGACGTGCACCCGGCTCCCCAGCGTCTCCATCAGCCGCCTGGCCGGAAGGTTGCAGCGGGCGTCGGTCACACACAGGAACCCGTAGCCCCTGCTCGCGGCGATCATGCTCAGTGCCACGCCGAGGTTGCCGGACGAGGACTCGACCAGGACGGACCCCGGCCGGAGGATCCCGTCCCGTTCGGCGGCATCCACCATCTCGGTCGCGGCCTTCAGTTTGATCGAGCCTGCGAAGTTGAAGCCCTCGCACTTCAGGAAGAGGGGAAGCCCCAGGGTCGCCCGAAGGTCGACGTAGAGCTCCTCCTCGTTGAAATCCGTGGGATCGGAAATAACTGGCATGACGCCCCCTTGTCTACGGCACGGTGCGCGATGGTCATCCGTACCGGCGCAACTCGTGGAAAAAGTCGTCGACGACCCGGAGCTCGCCGCGGCGGGCCACTTCGTCATGGACGAACCTGCCGACCGCGAGGTCGAGCACCCCGAGGCCGAAGGGTGAGAACACCACCGGCCGGTCCGTCGGCACCGTCGCCCGCCCGGTCAGCACGTCGTCGAGCGTGCCGTCCAGGAAGTCCCGGCCGCCGGTGAGCCGTTCGGCCAGATGCGGTGAGGTCTCGGCCTTCAGGCAGTGCTCGACGTCGTCGACGAAGTTCGCCGAGGCGAGCAGGATCTCGGGCGCGAGGTCGCGCAGCGACACGTGCAGCACCAGTGGGTTGTGCGCGAACCACTTCGGTTCGTGGACGTGCGGCCGGGCGGCGACGGTGGCGAAGACCAGCAGGTCGCTGGAGCGGACCAGTTCCTCGGCACTGTCGTGCACGGTGATCCGGCCGCCCGCGCCGGTCCGCTCCAGGTAGCCGCGGAAGCCGGCCGCGCTGTCGGCGGACAGGTCGTGCACCCCGGTCTCCTCGAACGACCATCCGGTGGCGCTCAGATACGTGTGGATGTAGCGGGCGATCAGGCCCGTCCCGACGAACCCGACGCGCCTCGGGCGCTCCCGGCCGTCGCTGAGCCGGTCCGCCGCCAGCGCCGCCGAGGCCGCCGTCCTGGTGGCGCTGATGACTGAGCTCTCCAAGCAGGCGAACGGATAGCCCGTGTCGTGGTCGTTGAGGATCAGTACGGCCGAGGCCCGCGGGATACCGGCCGCCGTGTTCTCGGGAAAGCTGGAGATCCATTTCAGGCCGTCGACCCGCACCTGTCCGCCGATCGAGGCGGGCAGCGCGATGATCCGGGACGACGGGCGGTCCGGGAAACGCAGGAAGTACGACGGCGGGTTCACCGAGTCACCGGCGCCGTGCAGCCGGTAGACGGCCTCTACGAGGTCGACGACCTCCCGCTCGCGCCCGTGCAGGGCCTCCTGGACCTGGGCGCCGGAAACGACGGCGAACGACGGCACGGTGACCGCCTCGGGCGCCGCGGAGGGGTCCGGGGCCGGGTTCGGGGTCGGGTCCGGGGTGGGACGTGTGGCGGTCATGAGGCGGCCACCTCGACGGTCGGCGAGCAGTCGGCCAGGCGCACCGGATCGCCCAGCGCGGCGAGCACCTCGCGCGGGCCCTCGAAGGGCTCCCTGCTGTGCGCGGTGCGGACGTTGTCGACGAGCATCAGGTCGCCGGTCTGCCACGGCTCGCGCACGGTGTGGGCCTCGTACACCTCGTTGATCAGCCGGACGACGTCCTCGCCGATCGGATCGCCGCCCCCGAAGCGGGTGTTGAAGGGCAGTCCGTCGGGGCCGTAGACGTCCACCAGGTACTCGTGCACCTCGGGGTCCATCGTCCACTCGTTGAGGAACGCGATCTGGTTGAACCAGCAGCGTCGGCCGGTGACCGGGTGGTGGACCACGGCGCTGCGGCGCTGCCTGGTGCACAGTCCGCCGTCGGGCTGCCAGGTGAACTCGATCGCGTGGGTGCGGCAGTAGTTCTCGACGGCCGCGCGGTCGTCCGTGCCGAACGCCTCGGCGACCGACGCCCCGATCTCGTCGTTGTACGTACGGGTGAGCAGCCAGCCCTCCCGCTCGAACCGGCCGGTCAGCTCGGCGGGCAGCGCGTCGAGCACGTCCGTCGCGTCGGCCACCGCGGTCGCCCCGCCCTCGGCGGGCGCGTCGAGGCAGGCGAACAGCATCAACGCGGGGAACTCAAGCGCGTAACTCAGCTCGTGGTGCATGCACATCTGCTGGTTCGGCGGCCACTTGGAGGAGGAGTACACGCCGTCGGAGTAGGTCCGCCGGGGCGCGAAGGACTCCTTGTCCGCCATCAGGCCGTGGGTCAGCCGCCGGAAGACGGCACCGGTGGTGTCCGGGTCGCGCAGTCCGAGGCCGCGGACCAGGACGCTGCCGTGCTCGGCGACGACGGCACGCAGCGCGTCCCGGTGCTCGCCCGCCCAGCCCGCCGTGTCGCCGGTGGCCTCGGTGTGCAGGATCGGGGGCTTGCCGGGGAGCAGGTCGACGTCGTGCGACAGCGTGGAGAAGCGCGAAGAGGTGGAAGGTGAGGACGACATTTCGGTCTTCCTTTCGGTTTCTACTGAGTGAGCGGTCGGTCGGCCGGTTCTTCGAGCAGAGCGGCCAGATCCGCGAGGACCGGGAGGCGTGTGACGTCCTTCAGGGAGATCGCGCGGTCGAGGGCGATCGCCAGCTTCACCGCCGACAGGGAGGTGCCGCCCCGGTCGAAGAAATGGTCCAGGCGGCCGATCCGGTCCTGGGGAATGCCGAGCACCTCGGCCCACGCGGCAGCCATGCGCCGCTCACCCGGTGTGCCGGGCGCGCGGAGACCGACCTCGACGGCGTCGGACTCCTCGGCGGCGTCGACCTCCTCGGCGAGCGCGGTGAGCGTCTTCCGGTCGGTCTTGCCGTTGGCGGTCAGCGGCAGGCTCTCGCGCCAGTGGACGGCCGAGGGAACCATGTACACGGGCAGCGACCGGGCCAGCCACTCCCGCGGGAGGTCCGCCTCCACCGGTTCCCGGCCGGCGCAGAAGGCCACCAGACGCGCGCCCCGGGCGACCACCACCGCACAGTCCCGGACACCGGGCACCCGCAGCAGCGCGTTCTCGATCTCGCCGATCTCGATGCGGAAGCCGCGGAGCTTCACCTGGGTGTCCCGGCGGCCGAGGAACTCCAGCTTGCCCTCGGGCAGCCAGCGGCCGTGGTCGCCGCTGCGGTACAGCCGCTCGCCCGCGCGGTGCGGATCCGTGGTGAAGGCCTGCCGGGTGCGCTCGGGGTCGTTGACGTACCCGCGGCCGACGCAGACCCCGGAGAAGACGATCTCGCCGGGGGCGCCGAGCGGCACCGGCGACAGCCGCTCGTCGACGACGTAGACGCGCACGTTGTCGACGGGACGGCCGAGCGGCACCCGTGCCCGGTCCGGCACCCGGTCCATGACCTCGTGGTTGGTGTCGTCCGAGGTCTCGGTCAGCCCGTACGCGTTGACCAGCCTGATGCCCGGCTCGGCCGCGAACCAGCGCTGTACGAGCTCCTTCTTCACCGCCTCCCCGGTGACCGACACGCAGTGCAGGTCCGGCAGTTCGCGGGGGTGCTGCTCCAGCTGGGACAGCACGGCTTCGAGGTACGACGGCACCACCTGGAGCACGCAGGCCCGGCCGCGGACGACGGTGTCGACGAACCGCGGGACGTCCAGGATCGCCTCCTGCTCGACGAGCAGGGTGCGGCCGCCGACCAGGAGCGCGGAGACCAGCTGCCACAGCGAGATGTCGAAGCACTGGGGCGCGGTCTGGGCGACCACCTGGCCCTCGCCGATCCCGAGATCGTCGATCTTGGCCCGCACGTGGTTGAGGAAGCCCGCGTGCTCGCACATCGCGCCCTTGGGCTCGCCGGTGGAGCCGGAGGTGAAGTAGATGTAGGCGAGTTGGTCCGCCGTGACGGCGACGCCGAGGTCGTCGTCGGCGTGGCCCTCGGCTTGGACCGCGTCGACGTACAGCTTCTGTACGTTCCGCTTCTGTACGTTCCGCAGGTCGACGAGGGCCTTGTCGAGCGTGGCGGTGCTGCCCTGTTCGGTCAGCACGAGTGCGCAGTCGGCGCGGGAGAGCGTGGTCGCGATGCGTTCGGCGGGGAAGTGCGGCTCGACGGGCAGATATACACCGCCCGCCTTGAAGACCGCGAGGACGGCGGCCATCCAGTCCAGGTTGCGCTCGGTCACCACGGCGACCACGCCTTCGCGGCGCAGGCCCTGGGCGAGCAGGGCCCGACCCAGCTGATTGGCACGGGAGTTGAGCTCCCGGTACGTCCACTGCCGGTCGCCCCGGACGGCCGCGACGGCGTCCGGGTGGGTCCTGACCCGCTCCTCGAACAGCTCGTGGACCCGGCGGTCCGGCAGTTCCCGGTGCGGTCCTGCGAGTCCTTCGAGCTGGAAACGGAGTTCCTCGGCGGACAGCAGGCTCTGTCCGGCGTGCTCGGCGCCCGGGTCGGCGGCGATCAGGGTGAGCGCGGTGAGGTGATAACCGGCGATCCTGGCGGCGCAGTCCGCGTCGAGTACGTCGGTGCGGTACCGCAGCCGCAGGACGAGCCGGCCGGCGTCCTCCCCGACCCCCACGTGCAGCACGGTGTCCTCGGCGAGGTCACCTGCTGTGGGGTCGTCTGCCGTGAGGCCGCCTGCCGTGGGGTCGAGCACGGTCTCGAACGGCGGCCCGGTCAGGCCCAGTTCGCCGCGCAGGACGTCCACGGGGAAGTCGTGGTGCCGCCGCAGTTCCGCCTCGGTGTCACGGGCGTGCAGCAGCAGCTTCCGCCATGAGCCGGAGTCGGTGTCCAGCCGGCAGGGCAGCGGCCGGGTGCCCGCCGGGACGACGTAACCGGTGGTGATCTCGTGCTCGCCGCCGAGTCCGGCCAGCACCTTGGCGTGTGCGGCCAACAGCACGGAACTCAGCGGCACTTCGAGCCGCCCGAGGGCCGCCGCCAGCTCGCCGGGGATCGCTGTTTGGTGCGTGGCGACGCCCGGCATCGGATCCGCGTCCGCCGGTGTCCATCGCGGGACGCTCGTCGGACCGCCGGCCAGGAGCACATCACGCCAGTACGTCCGAGTGGCCTCGGCTGTCGTTTCCATCGTTTCCATCGGTCTCCCCCTCACCGTCGCCGCAGAGCGACTGCCGGATTGCCGCCCCAGTTCGCGTACCGCGGAAGCTCTTCGCCCTTCATGAGGAAGGAGTCCGCGGCGAGTACCGCGCCGTCTCCCATCGACGACCCGTAGTGGACCAGCGAGTTGACGCCGAGGGTGCAGCCCTCGCCGATCGTGATGTGGTCGGACTTGAAGGTGCCGTCCTCCTGCGAGTGGGACTGGATCGTGCTGTGCGCGTTGAGCGTGCAGTCGCTGCCGATGGCGGCGAGCGTCCGCTCGGTGATGGAGCAGCCGTCGTCGAAGACCCTGCGGCCGATCCGGACACCCAGCAGCCGCCAGATCACGTTCTTGAACGGTGTCCCGTTGAGCACCTTGACCGCGCCTTCCGGCACCTTCCACAGGCGCTCCTGGCGCCAGAAGACCGGGTCGTAGATGGAGCACAGCCGCGGCCGCAGCGGGCGGAACCTCGTCAGGCAGCGTTCCACCAGGACGAAGTAGCCGACGGTGAACACGACGCCGAGGGCCAGGGACGCGCCGACCACCGCGCCTCCGGCGGCGCCGTGCGTGCCGTACAGGTCATAGGCCGCGAAGCCGATCACCGTGAGCATGAAGGAGTGCAGCCACCGTACGAACAGGAACAGTCCGATCGTGCGGAGGTTGTACCGGTTCTTCGCGGCGAGGCGGCGGCGCAGCTCGTCCCCCTCGCGGAGGTGGTCGAACCGGGTGTCGCGCTCCACCGTCCGGGGAATCTCGAAGGGCGGCGAGCCGAGCAGGCCCACCCCCTCGCGGACCTCGCCGTCGAGCGGGACCATCACCTTCGTCGCCAGCAGGCAGTTCTCGCCCGTCCTGCCCCCCGAGGGATAGGCGATGGCGTTCCCGAGGAAGTTGTGGGCCCCGATCGACGCCTGGGAGACCCGGAAGGACGTCCCGGAGAAGTCGGCGTTGATGACGGACAGCCCGTCGGCGACCATCGTTCCGCTGCCGACGGAGGCCAGATACGGGGTCTCGTGCTGCACCTGCGTACCGAAGTTCGACCCGGTCTGCTCGACGTGGGAGAGGTCGTACCCGATGGCCCGCAGGTAGTGGACGATGTACGAGCTGTCGCCGCAGAGCCACTTGAAGAACTTGATGTTGGTCATGCGGGTGATCGCGCGCTGCACCGAGTAGTGGAAGCCGTACAGCGGATAGACCTTGTCCGGTTCGATCAGCAGGTTCAGCAGTCGCGGGACGACGGACACGGTGAGGAAGCCGACCACGACGAGGCCGAGGAAGAGCGCCAGGGACAGGCCCAGTGCCTCGGCGTAGAACCCCGCCGACGTGATGTTCTGCGTGTCCGGGGCGAGCAGGGTGTCCAGCGCGGGTGCCTCGGACAGCAGCATGTACATGCCCCCGAAGGTGAGCGGCAGGTACAGGAAGAGCAGTTGGAGCAGGCTGACGAGGCCGTAGCCGGCCCGGCGCAGGGTGCCGCAGTCCGCCGGTGCGACCCGTACGTGGTCCACCTCCGTGCGCTCGGCGGGGGAGCCGTGCCACCGCTGCCCGGCCGGCACGGCGACGCCCGTGTGCAGCGCGGACGAGTGGCCGAGCTGCGACCCGTCGCCCATCGACGTACCGATTTCGAGCACGGTCTTCTCGCCGACGAAGACATCCCTGCCGAGGGTGACGGGTCCGGTCCGGATCCGCCCGGCGTGTGCCTGGTAGCAGAGGAAGAAGGAGTCCTTGCGGATCACCGTGCCGGCTCCGACGGTGAGCAGGTCGGTGCAGACCGGGACGGTGTGGGAGAGGATCGTGACACCTTTGCCGATCCGTGCGCCGAGGGCCCGCAGGTACAGCACGTACAGCGGGTTGCCGGCGAACAGGACCATCGGGTTGGCGTTGAGCAGCGCCTTCACGGTCCAGAAGCGCAGATAGGCGAGGCCCCAGACGGGGAACTCGCCGGGCTTCCACCGGCCGACGAGAACCCACTTGGCCACCACCGGCAGGGTGCAGACGCCGATGAACGCGGCACCGCCGAAGACGGCCGACCGCAGGTAGATGTCGGCCGCACCCGAGCCGGCGGAGATCCACTCGTAGCCCCGGGCCGTGACGAGTCCGGCGAGTACGCAGTACGCGGCGAAGACCAGGAGCTGCACCGCTCCGCAGAGGACGTATCGCACGCTGCTGCTCGGTTCGGGAGCCCCGGCCGGCACCACGACGGGCGCCTCCACCGGGACCTCCGCGAGCGCCGCCGACAGGCCGCGGATCGTCGGATGCCCGTAGACGTCCCTCATCGACACCGGCGGCAGGTCGTCCCGCTTCCTGACCCGTGCGCAGAAGTGGGCCATCACCAGCGAGTTGGCACCGAGGTCGTCGAAGAAGTGGCCGTCCACCGGCACCGCTTCGACCTTCATGACCCCGGCCAGCACCTCGGCGAGGACCCGCTCGGTGCCGGTGCCCTGGGTGATCGGGGACGCGGCCGGGTCGGCCGTGGCGACTTCGCCGGGTTTTACCACCACTTGATCTCCTTGGTGCCGATGATCGGAACGTGCGGACTGTTCGGCGGGCGGGCGGACCTGGAGGGGCGGGGAAGGTATACGACTCAGCGGATGTGGAGTCGGCATCGGATCGATGACCTCGTCAATCGGTTGGGGCGGCCTGGGTCAGGATAAAAGGGCATGGAATTCTCCAGAAAGGAATACGGTGGATTCGCGCCACGTGTTCACGGCGAAACCGAATCCAGGACGGGTCGGTAAACGTGTGTGGCCCGAGTGGTTTCGGGGTGCCGGAATGACATCTGAGGATTGGTTGTTCAACGGGTGCGTGAAGTGACCGCGTGGAATTGCACAGCGTGCAGCACGACGATGATCCGCACGGTTCCCCCGCGGATCACGGGCAACGCGGTATGAGCGGGCCCTTCTGGGCGCCCTTGATGTCCCCCGTGTCGTGGTGCCTGCGTCTCTTTACGCAGTGGAATGTAATCAGGATTCTTTCGGTGAGCTCGTGAACGGGTCAAGTGCGACCGGGTCAGTGTCTCTTTCCTGTTACAGGGTCACGGCCGCGTTCGGCGGCTGTTACTGACCGTTGCGCCCATCTCACCGGGGAACTTTATGCGATACCGACACAATCGTCATCTGGTATTCCGCTTCTGTGTCACGAAGGATTCCGATGTTGAGGGCATGACACAAATGGCGGCAGATTTATTCGATCAGTTTCCGCTGGGTTTCATTTGATTTCCGGCACGTTACGTGACCACAGGGAAGGGAGTGGCGCACCGTCGCACCGCCCCGGCCGCGGCACCGCAGGGTAAGCGCGGCCCCGAACTGCCGATACCGTTGAGAGGTGCAGGCAGCAAGTGAACAAGCCGAGAGCCCCAGCGGCCGACTCCACCGGGCGCGTGCCCTCTACCGGAACGTGTCGAAGCGCAGGACCGCCTGGCTGCTGGTCAAGGACACCGTCAACTCGTGCATCGAGTACCGGATCCTGGGACTGGCGGCGGAGGCGGCGTTCTTCACGCTGCTGTCCGTGCCACCGCTGCTGCTGAGCATGCTCGGGCTGCTGGTCTACGTCGACGCGTGGACCGGCGCCGACACCATCGCCAGCGTGGAGACCAACATCCTGGAGGCGTCCCGGACCATCCTGACCGACAAGGGCGTCACACAGATCGCCGAGCCCGTCCTGCACGACGTGATGGAGGGCGGCCGTCCCGACGTCATCTCGCTCGGCTTCCTGTTCGCCCTGTGGTCCGGCTCGCGCGCGGTGAACGTCTTCATCGACACCATCACAGTGATGTACGGCCTCGACGGGATGCGCGGCATCGTCAAGACCCGCCTCGTGGCCTTCGCGCTCTTCCTCGCGGCGCTGCTGATCGGCTCCGTCGCGCTGCCGCTCATGGTCGCGGGCCCGGACGCCGTGGTGGACATCGTGCCGTGGTCGGAGACCGTGGTGCAGGTGCTGTACTGGCCCGTCGTCATCGTGCTGTCCATCGCCTTCCTGACGACGCTGTACCACGTGTCAGTGCCGGTGCGTTCACCGTGGGTCGAGGACGTGCCCGGCGCGCTGATGGCGCTCGCCATGTGGGTGCTGGGCAGCTTCCTGCTGCGCATCTACCTGACCAACACGGTCGAGGGCCCCACCATCTACGGCTCCCTCGCCGCGCCCGTCGCCGTACTGCTGTGGATCGGCGTCTCCGCCTTCGCGGTCCTGGCGGGCGCCGCGGTCAACGCCGCCATCGACCGGGTCTGGCCGGCCGCCGCCACCGCCGCCGCGCGCGCCATCAACGAGCGGCTGCGCGAGGAGCAGGCCGCCGACCTCGTGGCCCGCGCCGCGGCGGCCCGGGCCGCCGACCCCGAGGACCTGAACGACCCCGACATGCCCTCCGAGTTCCCGGAACGCTGGTCCCGCTTCCTCCCCCCGGAGGACCTCACCGCCCGGCTGCGCACCCACGCCAAGAGCACCCCGAAGAACGGCGACGAGCCGCCCCGGTCCGACTAGGGCTTGCGTCGGACCGGGGCGGCTCGTCCCGCCGCTACGGCTTCCACACGCCCGTCGCCGCGTGCTCCCGGGCGAAGTCCGTGAAGTCGCGCGGGGCGCGGCCCAGGACCTGCCGGACGACGTCGGTGGTACGCGAGTCGCCGCCGCCGAGCAGCCCCTCGAAGACCTCCACCATGAACGCGACCTCCTCGGCCGGCAGCCCGAACTCGGCCAGCATGGCGCCGTACTCCTTCCCCGACACCGGCACGTACCGGATCTCCCGGCCCGCCGCCGCGGAGATCTCCGCCATCGCCTCGCGGAAGGACAGCAGCCGCGGCCCCGTGATCTCCAGGGCCCGTCCGGCGTACGAGGAGTCCGTCAGCGCCTTCACCACGACGTCCGCGATGTCGCGCGTGTCGATGAATGGCACCCGCACCTCGCCCGCCGGAAAGACGAACTCGCCGCCGCGCACGCCCTCCAGCAGCAGCCCCTCGCTGAAGTTCTGGCAGAACCAGTCGGCCTGCACGACCGTCCACTCGGCCCCCGACTCGCGCAGCGCCCGCTCCGTCGGCTCCGCCTGACGCTCACCGCGCGCCGACAGCATCACCAGGCGGCGTACGCCGAGCTCCTGAGCCCGCCGGGCGAAGGCGGCGATGTTCTCGGCCGCGCCCGGCGCACCGATGTCCGGCGTGTACGCGAGATACGCCGCGTCGGCGCCGCGCAGCGCCTCGTCCCACGTCGAGGAGTCGTACCAGTCGAAGCGCACCTCGCCACCGCGTGAAGCGGCCCGTACGCCGAGTCCGGCGGCCTTCGCCGCTTCCGCCACCTGGCGCCCCGTCTTGCCCGAGGCCCCCGTCACCAACACCGTCTCGATCTGCGTCTTTTCCGTCATGAGCCCAGTCAACTGCCGCACGCTGCAGGGGAACATCGCTGAACCTCTCGTTCCCATAAGTACGCGTCTACTCTGATTTCATGGACGCTCCGCCACGATCGAACATGCTCACGCGGGGGGACCCCCTCGCAGGCCTTCTGGAGGGCCCCCGCGCACGGGGTGCCTTCATGATCCGTGCGTGTTTCGAGCCGCCGTGGTCCATTCGCATCGAGGACCGCGCCCCGCTCACCGCCATGCTCATGGTCCGCGGCGAGGCGTGGATCACGCCCGACACGGGGGAGCCGGTGCTGGTGCGGGCCGGCGACCTCGCCATCGCCCGCGGCCCCGATCCGTACACCTGCGCCGACGACCCCGCGACCGCGCCGTTCGCGGTGATCCTGCCGGGCCAGGTGTGCACGTACCCGGATGGGCGTTCCCTTAAGGGCACCATGGACCTGGGTGTGCGCACCTGGGGCGACCGGCTCGACGGTTCCATGGTGATGCTGATCGGCACGTACCCGATGCAGGGCGAGATCAGCGGACGGCTCCTCGACGCCCTGCCGCCGCTGCTGACCCTGACCTCCGACGTGTGGGCGTGCCCGCTGACCCCGCTGATCATGGAGGAGATCGTCCGGGACGAGCCAGGACAGGAGGTGGTCCTCGACCGGCTGCTCGACCTGCTGGTCATCGCCGCGCTGCGCGCCTGGTTCTCCCGCCCGGAGGCCGCGGCGCCCGCCTGGTACCAGGCTCTCGCAGACCCCGTCGTGGGCCGGGTGCTCCGCCTCCTCCAGGACGATCCGGCCCACCCCTGGACGGTCGGCTCCCTCGCCACGAAGGCCGGTGTCTCCCGGGCCGCGCTCGCCCGCCGCTTCGCCGAGCTCGTGGGCGAACCCCCGATGACGTACCTGACAGGCTGGCGCCTCGCCCTCGCCGCGGACCGGCTGCGCGACACCGAGGACACCCTCGACGCGATCGCCCGCCAGGTCGGCTACGGCAGCTCGTTCGCGCTCTCCAGCGCCTTCAAGCGGGTGTACGGGGTCAGCCCGCAGGAGCACCGGACGCGGGCGCAGCCTTTCGTCCATGGCTGAGGCGGTGACCGAGCTGGTGACCGAGTCGGTGACCGAGCCGTACGCGGAGTGGCCGTCACGGCTCACGGGCGCGGTCGTGTGGACCCGTACCGCCGTGCCGGACGATGTCGCTCCGGTGCTGCCCGACGGCTGTATGGACCTGTTGTGGACCGAGGGGCGGCTCTTCGTCGCGGGTCCCGACACGCGTGCGTACGTGGGCGACGCGCCCGCGGGCGCCCGGTTCGCGGGCGTCCGCTTCTTCCCCGGCACCGCGCCCGCCTATCTCGGCGTACCGGCTCACGAACTGCGCGACCGGCGCGTCGACCTCGCGGAGCTGTGGACTCCGGCCGCCGTGCGGCGGCTGACCGAGCGGGTGGACTCGGCGGCCGATCCTGCCGCGGCGCTCGAAGCGGTGGCTCTCGGCCGGGTGGCCGACGCGGCGCCGCCCGAGCCGTGGCTGCGGGCGGTTGTGGCGGCCCTGGCCGCGGGGCGCTCCGTCGGGGCGACCGCGGATGCGTTGGGGTGGAGTGAGCGGCAGTTGCATCGGCGGTCGCTCGGCGCGTTCGGGTACGGGCCGAAGACGTTGGCCCGTGTTCTGCGGCTTCAGCGGGCGTTGGCCCTTGCCCGGGCGGGGGTGCCGCTGGCGGATACGGCTGCCCGTGCCGGGTTTGCCGATCAGGCTCATCTTGCCCGGGAGGTGCGGGACTTGGCGGGGCGGTCGTTGGGTGAACTGCTGCGCCGTTGAGCTTGTGGGGTGTGGTGAACTGCGGGTGCGTGGGGGCTGGTCGCGCAGTTCCCCGCGCCCCTGAAGGGGCGCCCTTGCGGGGCGCGGCCCTTACGTGGTGGTGCCCTTACGTGACGGTGCTCAGCCGTGCGAACAAGTCCACTCCGTTGCCGTCCGGGTCCTGGACGACTGCGTAGCGCATGCCCCATTCGGCGTTCCAGGGCTTGAGTTGGGGCTGGTGGCCGGCGGCGACCAGGGCGTCGTACGTGGCGTCGACGTCCGCCGGGGAGTCGCAGAGGAAGGCCAGGCCGACCCGGCCGCTGCCGGTCGGAGCTTGCCAGTCGGGGTGGAAGGAGCGGACCGTCTCCTCCGTGTCGAGGGCGAACCGCAGTCCGCCGGGCAGGTCGGCCTCGACGTGCGGCTGTTCCTCGGAACCCTCGGGGAAGTCGAGACCGAGTCGGCGGTAGAAGGCGAGTGAGGCGGCCATGTCCGAGACGACGAGGCCGATGAGGTCGAATCGTGGAGTCATACGGCCACCGTAGGCAGGGGCCGGGCAGGCCGTCTTGAAGAAATCGGACACAGTTCCGACCCGGCGCCTTGCGCGGCCCTCCACCCGGCGGTACATCGGGGAGAAAGGCCCGAATGCGGGCAAAAGCGGGCGGATCAGTTCCATGTCCGCCGGGGGAGAGGAGTGGAATGTCCCACGCGGCCACCACCCCGCACGACCATCTCAAGAGCGGCCACCTGAAGAGCCCGGTCACCCTGGAAGCCGTGTACGACCCCGGCCTGTCGCGCTGGCTGTGGCTGGTCAAATGGCTGTTGGCGATCCCGCACTACATCGTCCTCGGCTTCCTCTGGATCGGCTTCCTGGTCGTGAGCGTGATCGCCTTCTTCGCGATCCTGATCACCGGCGGCTATCCGCGGGCCCTGTTCGACTTCAACGTCGGGGTACTGCGCTGGAGTTGGCGGGTGTCGTACTACACGTTCGGATCGCTCGGCACGGACCGCTATCCGCCCTTCACGCTGGCGGACGTGCCCGACTACCCGGCTCATCTGGAGATCGCCCACGCCGAACAGTTCTCCCGCGGCCTCGTCCTGGTCAAGTGGTGGCTCCTGGTGCTGCCGCAGCTTCTCGTGACCGCCACCCTGGTGGGAGGCGTCGGCGCCCCCGGCGGCCTCGCGGGCCTGCTGGCCTTCTACGCGGGCGTCTCGCTGCTGTTCACCGGCCGCTATCCACGCGGCATGTACGACCTGAACGTGGGGCTGCACCGCTGGGCGACCCGCGTCACGGCGTACGGGATGCTGCTGACGGACGTCTATCCGCCGTACCGCCTGGACCAGGGACCGAACGAACCCGAAGCCGCGAGTGTCCGAGTGCCCGAGTAACCGCGTGCCCGAGTAACCGAGGGGCACGGCGAACACCTGTGCGGCAGGATGGACCCATGATCCGTGCCGCACGCGCCCTGCCGCTTCTGCTCCTGCCCCTGCTGCTCGTCTCCTGCGGTACGGAGAAGGCGGGGGCCGGGGCCGGCTCGGGGACGGGGACCGGCACGGCCTCGGGGCCGGAGGGCTCGGCCGACCCTGCCGAACTCGCCGCCCGCGCCCGGGCCTTGGGGATCGCCCCGGAGTTCGTCTACGTCATCGAGGCTCCCGGGTTCGCCGTGGCGCAGCAGTCGGTGGGGGTGTACGGGGGCGACGGGTTCTCCGCCACGTACACGTCCCAGGAGACCGGCGCCCAGATCGGGCTCTTCGTGGACCGGGCCGAACTCACCGCGGAGACCTGCCCGAAGTTGCCGACGGGACAGGGCTCGTCGGAATCGGTCACCTGCGAGCGCGACGGGAAGGCCTGGTACCGGAAGGGCCCCAACCAGCACGAGTACGCCGTGCCTCGCGACGGCCATGTGATCAGACTCAGCACTGACGCGAACACGGTGGATCGCACCGTCCTGCGCGAGGCCGCGGCGGCGGTGCACCATCCCGACGCCGCCGAACTGGCCGCCCTCCTGCCCCCGGCGCCCGAGGGCGCCGCGACCGAACCGGTCGAGCGCGGCGACCTGCCGCCGGTCGGCGACGGGGCACCCGACAACGAGGTCGGCACGACGGGCTGAGCCGAAAATTTCGGCCCCCCGCCTTCGCCCGACCACAGGCGGCCCGCAGCGCCAGTACCGCATTCCCCGGCGGAGCCTTCAGCGGGGCCCGGTACTGGCCCGCACAACCAGCCGAGTAGACAACTCCGTACGCGTCCCCTCAGGCTGCTCACCAGACATCATCCGCACCAGCAGGCGCAGCGCGGTCGCCGCCATCTCCGACAGAGGCTGGCGCACGGTCGTCAGGGCCGGCGAAGCCCAGTGCGCCTCGGGCAGGTCGTCGAACCCGACCACACTGACATCGCCAGGCACGGACAACCCCCGCTCGCCGAGGGCACGATACGCACCGAGGGCCATCCGGTCCGAGCAGACGAAAACGGCCGTGGGCGGCTCCGGCAGATCAAGGAGCTCCAGCATCCTCCGGTGCGCGGCGCTCTCGTCGAAGCTGCCGTAGCGGAGGTACTCGGGACGGTGGCGCAGACCCGCCGCGGCGAGGGCCGAGCGGTAGCCGGCGACGCGCGCGCTGCTGCACATCTTGCGGCGGTAACCGGCGATGATCGCTATGCGTTCGTGGCCCAGCGACAGCAGGTGCTCGGTGGCGGTCACCCCGCCGTGCCAGTTGGCCGCGCCGACCGAGACGACACCGGGCGGCGGTTCGAGCACCGGGTCGATCAGGACGAACGGGATGCGGTGCTGCTCCAGCCAGGCGTACTGGGACGCGGTCAGCTCGGCGAGGTTGAACAGCACCCCGGAGGAGCCGCGCGTGGAGAGCTTGTCGAGCCAGCCGCGCTCAGGGCGGCCGCCCCGGGTCCGGGTCAGGCCCGCCGAGACCACCACCTCAAGCCCCGCGTCGTGCGCCGCCTCCTCCACCCCGTGCAGGATCGCCCCCGACCAGGAGCTGTCCAGCGAGTGCACGACGAGATCGACCAGACCCGGCGACTTGACCGCGTCGAACCGGGGTCTGCGCACATAACCGAGCCGGTCGAGCGCCTCCGTGACCCGACGGCGGGTCTCCGGCGCCACGTCCTCGCGGCCGTTGACCACCTTCGAGGCCGTCGGTACGGACACGCCGGCCTCGCGGGCGACGACCGCGAGGGTCGGCCCCGCCACGCTCCCGGTACGCATCATGGAAGCCCACCTCTCCGGCCCCGTCCCGAGGGCCAGCGAAAGTTTCGGGTAGAAAGCGCTTCCTACAGTAAGGCCGACGTCACTCGTCGCGGAAGAGTTGGGAATTCAGTGGAATCCCACGGAGCCGAAACTTTCGAAATGCCGAACACGCGGGACGCGGACGCTTCTCCACCCCGCTCCCACCCTCCCCACAGGCTCTCCCCACAGTCAGGGACCCGGCGGATTTCGGCGAGCGGGGGCTGCGTGACACGAGGGGATGTGGTGCCCTGAGGGGCCGAGGGACAGTCCACCGCTGGCGTGAGGAGACGGCCGAATGACCGAGAGGCCGGTAACGACCGAGAGGCCGGTAACGACCGAGGATCATCCGGTGGTCAGCACCCCTTACGGTGCCGTCCGCGGCCGGTACGAGCACGGCGTCGCCGTCTTCCGCGGCATCCCCTACGCAGCCCCGCCCGTCGGCCCGCGCCGCTTCCGGCCACCCGTCCCGCCCGAGCCCTGGGACGGCGTGCGCGACGCGGCCGCGTTCGGGCCGACGCCACCGAAACCGCCGTACTCCGAAGCCTTCGCGAGGCTGCTCTCCGACCCGGTCGTGCCCGGCGACGACTGGCTCAACCTCAACGTGTGGACGCCCGAGCCGGGTCCAGGGGCCCGGCTCCCGGTCATGGTGTGGATCCACGGCGGCGCGCTGACCCGAGGATGCTCGGCGATGCCGGTGTACGACGGCCGGTCCTTCGCCCGCGACGGAGTGGTGTTCGTCTCCCTCAACTACCGCTTAGGGGTGGAGGGTTACGGCCTCTTCCCGGACGCCCCCGCCAACCCCGGCCTGCGCGACCAGCTCGCCGCACTGGAGTGGGTACGGGACGCGATCACTGCGTTCGGCGGTGACCCGGACAAGGTCACCGTCTTCGGCGAGTCGGCCGGCGCGATCAGCATCGGCTCGCTGCTGGCGAGCCCGCGAGCCC
The DNA here is from genome assembly GCF_040654355.1 of Streptomyces sp. NPDC050704. Classification (NCBI taxonomy): domain Bacteria; kingdom Bacillati; phylum Actinomycetota; class Actinomycetes; order Kitasatosporales; family Streptomycetaceae; genus Streptomyces; species Streptomyces sp. NPDC050704. The sequence continues at coordinate 29,484 of NZ_JBFAHW010000122.1, forward strand.
GAGGACTCTTCCGGCGGGCGGTGCTGCAGAGCGGGCCGCCCGAGGTGACGGAACGGGACAAGGTGCGGCGCCTGGTCCGTCGTATGGCCACCCGGCTGAAGATCCCCGCGACCGCCGTGGCGTTCGCCACCGCAGACCGTGCCGCCCTCGCCCGGGCGCAGGTCGAGGCCGGCCGCCATGCCGGCCCGCTCCTCGGCGGCCCGGCCTTCGGCATCGTCATCGACGGCGACCTCGTACCGCGCGACCCGATGGAGGCGCTGCTCGACGGTGCCGCCCGGGACGTCGACCTGCTCCTCGGCTGGACCAGCGAGGAGTACCGGCTGTGGCTCGCGCCCACCGGACTGCTGGCGCGCATCGACCGGCTCGGCCCGCTCGCCCTGGCCGGCGCGATGGCCCGCTGCCGCTGCGGCCCTGCCGTCCCGCGTGGCTACCGGCCGGCCCACCCGGACGCGGGCACCGCCGACCTGGTGGGCCAGCTGGTCACCGACCACCTGCTGCGTGTACCGCTGCACCGCCTTGCCGACGCCCACGAAGCGGCCTCGTACGTCTACGAGTTCGCCTGGCCGTCCAACGTCCCCGGGCTCGGGGCCTGCCACGCCCTGGAGCTGGGTTTCGTCTTCGACACCCTCGGCGTGCCCGAGTCCGCCAAGCTCGCCGGTCCCGGCGCGCCGCAGGACCTTGCCGACGCGATGCACTCGGCGTGGGTGCGGTTCGCTGTCGACGGTGACCCCGGGTGGCCGGCCTGGGACCGGACGCATCCCGTCCGGGTGTTCGGGGCGGGGAGGCCGGAGGTCGTCCTCGGCCCACGCGACCGCGAACTCGCCCTCTGGAAGGCCGAGTCCGGCCCCCGGCGAGCCGCACGCCCCTGAAGGCTGGGGGTGCCTTGGGTTGGTTTGTAGGGTGCGGGCCGGCTGTGGCTTGTCGCGCAGTTCCCCGCGCCCCTAAAGGACTGGGGTGGCTTGGGGTGGTGTGTGGACTGCGGGCCCGGTGGGGGCCGATCGCGCAGTTCCCCGCGCCCCTAAAAGATCGGGGTGGCTTGGGAGGGTGTGATCACTGCGGGCCGGTGGGGGCTGGGTGCGCAGTTCCCCGCGCC
>NZ_JBFAHW010000123.1:0-30411 GCF_040654355.1 Streptomyces sp. NPDC050704
TCTCGACAGGTTCCACGGTCTCCAACTCCACGGCGGTGTCAGTCACTTGACGTCTCTCCCATGATCGTCGGATCCGCCGTTAGATTTACACTCCCGACGCGTCAGTCGGGGAGGTGTCTGGGGGCGGTGATGCGGGCGGTGCTTGAAGGGCCGGATGGCGGTGGGGAGCCGGCAGTGAAGGGGCGTTGCTCAAACTCGCAGACGTCGCGTTGCAGGTCGCCGAGCGCACGTCGTTCTTCTCGACCTTGATCTGCCTACCAGGTGACCGGTAGTTCGTGCACGCCGTAGACCGTCGTGGCCGACCGCAGTGGCACTTCCTCGGGCGCGACGGTGAGATGTAGTGCCGGGAAGCGGCGAAGCAGTGCGGGGAGGGCGATGCGCATTTCGGCGCGGGCCAGTCGCTGCCCGAGGCACCGGTGGAGGCCGTGACCGAACGCGAGGTGTCCGGCCGTGGAGCGGGTGAGATCAAGTGCGTCCGGGTCGGCGAACTGGTCAGGGTCCCGGTTCGCCGCGGAAAGTGCGACGGTGACGGACTCGCCGGCCTTGATCAGGCAGCCGTGGAGCTCGATGTCCTCGAGCGCGACGCGAACCACGTGAGGGATGATCGTGAGGTAACGCAGCAGCTCCTCGACCACCGCAGGGGCGTCCTCCTCCTTGTCGCGGACCTCGGCCAACTGTGCGGGGTTGGCCAGCAGGGCGAAAGTGCCTAGCGTAAGCATGTTCGCCGTCGTCTCATGCCCGGTGATCAGAAGCAGGAGCGCCAGTCCGGCCCGCTCGTCCGCAGCAAGTCCCTCGTGCGCAGCGAGCCCGCTGAGCACATCCTCCTCCGGCCGGGAACGCTTGTGGCGCAGCAGGTCCCGCAGATATCCCATGAGCTCCCTGACCGCCTCCTGCCGGCGTTCCGGTGCGAGGTCCACGTTCACGAGCGTGGCGGCGTTCCGCTGGAACTCCTGCCTGTCGGAGTAGGGCACCCCGAGCAGTTCGCCGATCACTTGTGACGGGATCGGCAGCGCGAATGCCTTGAACAGGTCGGCCGGGCCCCCGGCGAGCTCCATCGCGTTCAGCTGGTCGTTGACGATCGCTTCGATCTCCGGTTCGAGGAGCTTCATCCGGCGCACCGTGAAGTCACCGGTGAGCAACCGCCGATAGTGGTCGTGCTCGGCCGGGTCCATGCGGAGGAAGAATCCCGGCGGCAGGGGCGCCGTTGCCGGCCGGGCGACCGGTGAGCGCAGGTGGTCCGGGCGGACGCTGAACCGGGGATCTGCCAGGATCGCCCGCGCTGCGGCGTAGCCGGTCACCAGCCACCCCTGACCACCGTCGACGTAGGTCATCCGATGGATCGGGCCGAGCCTTTGCCGGCGGCGCAGTTCCTCGGGCGGATCGAACGGGTTGTGGCGGGCCGTGGGCATGACCAGTGCCGGGGACGTGCTCTCCATAGGCCGCTCCTCGGTCGGTACGGACCTCCCGATAAAACAGCACTCAATGCAAAACGTCAATGAATGCAAAATTACATCGCGTGCGGTACGGTGCTGTCGTGACCAGCGACCCAGGGCTGCGCCAGCGGAAGAAGATGCGCACGCGGCAAGCGCTCATCGAAGGCGCCCTGCGATTGTTCGCCGAGAAGGGTTACGACCAGACAACCGTGGCGGAGATCGCGGCCACCGCAGACATCGCGACACGGACCTTCTTCAGCTACTTCGACAGCAAGGACGACATCGTCTTCTTCGACGACAGGTCGCGGCTGGAGCGCGCGGTCGCGATCATCGGAGAACGGCAGCCCGGCGAACCGGTGGCCGACCTGCTGCGGCGCGTCATCGAACAGAGTGTTTTCGCGGACACGGACTCGGAGTTGGCGCGGAAGGTCGGCCCAGTTCGGACCCGGCTGATCGCGTCGGTCCCGGCACTTCAGGCGCGCGAACTGCACCTGCTGCTCGACATCCAGCTACAGCTGACCGAAGCGCTCCACCTCGCCTGCCCCGAGTTGGACCTCGTCGAGGCCGCCGCGGCGGTGGGCTCGCTGGTCGGGGCGATCAAGGTCGTCGTCGCCGCCTGCCAAAAGCGGGGCGACCGGCCGGAGCAGACCTACCAAGCCGTCCAAAGGGCCACCGACATCGCGATCGACGGCCTCAACTCCCTCCCCCGCCCCGCTTAGCCTCGCCGTTTCGGTTGGGGCGATGAGGCGTCCTTGAGGGGTAACTGTCGGTGGCCGATGCGATTTCGGTGTTCGGACATGCTGGAGGCCCGGCGCGGTGGTCGGTTTCTCCAGGGTCCTTCGGGTCGTGGCGGGCGGGGTTTGCCGGTCAGCCAGCGGGACGGGGTAGTGCGGCGAGGCGGTGGAAGGCCGTGGCCAGTTCGTTTCTCCAGGGCCAGGTCGCCGATATCCGCAAGCGCAGGCGTCGACCGCCGCGGGTGAGGCAGGCGGCGACGTGCAGCAACCGGTAGCGGAGCTTCTTCGGCTCGGCAGACGCGAGTTCACCGTCCAGCGACAGGACCATCTCGTCCACTCCGCCCAGACGCCACTGCCGCTTCTTGACCAGTTGCGGCTCGAACGACCCGCCCCGGTCCCGCGGCACCGCGATCTCGACCGGCCCCGACTCGGTGATCACCGTCTTGGAGCGGTCCCCGTTGCGGTAGTTGTCCCGGCCGCCCTCGGCCCGCTCGCCGGGCTCGTGCCCCAGATGATCAGCGAGCTCGCCCTCTGTCGACGGTCACGTATTTCCCCATCGAGGGCGTCAGTTTCCCCGCCCAGACGTTCGATCCCGCAGGCACTTGGCTGTGCTCGCTCGCATCTCCGGGGAGCGGCGGGCGGCGAGGATGTCCGGTTGGTCAGTCCCAGTCGGACGCCGGCTGGTCAACTCGGCCACCTCTGTGCGGTGCGGGGATATAGCCCTTCGCGCCGTCGGGCAGTTGGGCGACGCACGCCGGCGAGCAGGCGCTGACCAGTAGAGGAAGCACGTCGGTGGCTACGCGCAGCGAGATCCACACCTGATGAAGTCCGCCCCGTGCGACCGGATGGTCGCAGATGCTGCAGCTGTGAATGGCGGTGGCGCCCCAACGCCGGGGATCCAGGTTCTCCCAGTCGAGGTTTACAACGGAGTCCCGGGGCAGTTGAAGCCTCGGGAAGGGTGATCGCAGCTTCTCATTGCCAAACAACGCGCGTGTGCTCACTGTGCTACGGGTCAGCTTCTGGCATCGGGTGATCTCGTAGGGGAGCCAGTGCAGTCGGTATGAGGTGTACGGAGTGAATTCTTCCAGGCTCGTCATGGCTCCGATCTCGGGCGGGATCCGGACCAGGTTGCTGCCGTAGAGCACGAGGTGCTTGACCGCCGTCAGCGTGGCGATGCTCGGCGGCAGGGTGATGACCTGCCGCCGCTCTTCCGGGCTGAGCTCGATCAGGGGACGGAACTCTTCGCGCCCGTCGGCGGCGGCCTCGTCTACCAGCTCCAGCAGGTGCTGCCACCCCGGGGCGGAGGCGTCTTGCCGTTCGGTGTGAAATCCGACGCGGGCGCGCGGGTGCGGCCTGGACTGGTCGAAGCACCAGCACGCCTCCTGGCGAAGCCCCCGCCGCTCCGGGGCAGGATCTGATGTGTCACCCCAGCGGTTCACGCAGCACCTCGCCTCTTCCCCGTCCGTCATGGCACCAAGATACGGAGGTTGCCGTGGGGCACTCCAGTGACCAGGGGTGCGAGAGAGATTCGGGGTGGAACACCTGCCCGGGGAAGCTGACGCTGCTCATGGGGAATTACGTGGAGTTCCACACCCTTCAGCGCGGGCTACATCATCACTGTCAGCTGCTGCAGGAGACCACCCTGCCCGGTGTGTTTCACGCCACCGGCCTGAGCCCGGGCAACCAGCCCGTCGTCCACGGCGCTCGCCTCACTCACAGCGGCCTTCCCGGCCTCGGTGTCACTCGTCACGTCATTCATCAACTGTCGCTTCCAGCTCGGGAGTTACACCGCTCACCGTACAGACCCGATGACACCGCTGCTTCACGCTTGGTGTCCACAAATCAAGGCCGTGACCAGTGAGGGCATCTGACATCCAGGTGAGAGTCGGGCTGGACATCGAAGTGAGATGTCGCGATCGGCTGGAGAGTGGGCTCAAGCTACGGCGATGACGAGACTCCCTATGAATACCGCACTGCGCTGTGTTGCCGATGTCTCCTGCTGCTGAGTGTTGAAGAAGTCCTCTTCCTTGGTATGGGGGAAGCCATTGGCCTGCCTCCATACGGAAGCTAGCCAGCGCTTGGACCAGAGCCCCAGCTGAGAAGACATCTCATTTGGCGAGTCTTCGGTAGCAGATGAGGGTTGCGGCGATGCCTGCGAAGGCGAGGAAGTGTTACGTGCACCCCGACGCGGCAACGAACACGATCGCCGCCAACACCTCGCGGTCGCCATGGCATCGACGACCGCCACCCTGAGGCCGCACCGGAGCCGGCGGAACCACCCGCTCGAACAGCTCCCACGACTCATCCGGCACGAGACGCTCAACAATTCCCACGACGCCAGACTATCCAACAAGCCAAATGAGATGTCTTCCAAGCGGCCCGGCAGCACCCAGAGGTGCGGTCGCCGCCCCGCGGGAGCACCCTGCCGATTTCTTACCTGATCCGCTTGCTTGGCGTGCACTCCGAGGCCATAGCGTTGAGGCAGCTGAACCGAACACCCGACGCGTCGACGTATCATCCCGCACGACCAACGAGAAAGGCGGCAGGTGGCAGACAACCAATTCACAACGCATGCAGAACTTTTCGATCTATGTGGAAAGCGCGCGCTCGTCACCGGTGGCACCAGAGGCATCGGGATGATGATCGCGCGTGGCCTTCTCCAGGCAGGCGTCCGCGTGGTCATCAGCTCACGCAACGCAGAAGCGTGCGCTCAGGCGCAGGAACAACTGTCCAAATTCGGTGAGGTGCGGGCCATCCCCGCCGACCTGTCCCGCCACGACGAGTGTCGGCGACTGTCCGACCTCGTCACCGCCGACTCGGAGCGTCTCGACATCCTCGTCAACAACGCGGGCGCCCTGTGGGACGAGCCGCTGGCGACGTTCCCAGACGCGGCCTGGGACACGGTCGTCGACCTCAACCTGAAGTCGCCGTTCTGGCTAGTCCAGGCGCTGCTGCCCGCACTTCGCAAGGCGGGCACCGCCGACGATCCCGCGCGGATCATCAACATCGGCAGCATCGCCGCCATCCACATCCCCCAGCGGCCCAACTACTCGTACTCCAGCAGCAAGGCCGCACTGCATCAACTCACCAGAGTGCTCGCCAAGGAACTAGGACCGCAGCACGTCACCGTGAACGCCGTGGCGCCGGGACCGTTCCCGTCGACGATGATGGCTGCAACCCTCGATGAGTTCGGCGAGGCGATCGCGGCGTCGGCCCCACTACGCCGGATCGGCCGCGACGACGACATGGCGGGTGTCGTCGTGTTCCTCGCCAGCCGGGCAGGCGCATACCTAACGGGCGCCGTGATCCCCGTCGACGGCGGCATCGCCACAACCGCGTAGGCCGCGTAGGCCGCGTAGGCGAGGACATCATCGACGCCAACGAACCGACACCAGGATTACCGAACGCGTTCAGCGTTTGGTCGTGTGCGTGCGGCCCCGACTGCGGCGACCGTCTCCCGGCAGCGCTCCGGTCGCCGTGCTCGATCGCATTCGGCGCCGTCGTTGAGGGTAACGATTGGTGACGATGGGGACGGCCGGCTCTGTTCACCAGATCCGACAGCAGCTGTTCACCAGTTTCGGGCTCTGGCACAGAGTGCGATGAATAACGTCACAGCCACCGCGGTCTCAGCTGGCCAATACCGCTCTTCGCCAGGCCGCATGAGCCGGCTGATGGCACCGCGAACGAGGAACGATTCCTGGACTGCTCGCGGACGCGGTCGTGGATGGTCGACGTACGCGTCAGCTGCCCCGAAGGCCGACCGCCAGCGTCAGTTCGAGGACCCGGTGGGGCGATGCGAGATCCGGAAACAGCTCCCGCAGCTGCGACATCCGGTATCGGACTGTCTGGGGATGGACGAACAGCGCCGCCGCCACCTCGTCCCGCCTGCCCTGGTGCAGCAGCCACGCCCGCAACGTCTCCTCCAGCTTCCGTGCGGTCGCGACAGGCAAGGTCCGCAACGGTGCGAGGGCTCGGGCTCGCAGGTCTGCGAACGCGTCCATGTCGGCGCTCAGCACCAGCTCGGGCAGGTGGTCCTCGGTGTCGCGAATATCGGAGGAGAGCAAGCGCGCGCGTACGGCTCGTGCGTACGAGGCGGACGCACGAGTCCACGGCCGGGCCGGGCCGACCACGGCGGTGCGGTCGGTCAGCTGCCGCAAGAGATGTGATCGGTCGGCATCGGGGACGAGCAGCACACCGGTGGCGTCCGGCAGATCGTCGAGGACGAGGGTGCTCGGGTCGAGCGCGCGGTAGGCGGGCCGGGCCTGGGCGGCGGGCAGCAGGACCGCGGTCAGCGAATTCGGAGACTGCCACCCGGCCCGTTGAACAGAGGCCAGCAGCACGTCCGGGCTCGCGCCGGCGAGGAGGTCGCGGGCCAGGTGTTCCAGGTGGCGCTCGTGGTCCCTGCCCCGGGCGGCCAGTTCGTCGGCGTGGCCCGCGGCGCTCGCGGCGGAGAGCTCGTCGATGTAGGCGAAGGTCAACTCGGCGAACTTGGCGACCTCGGCGGCGGGCAGACCCGCGGGTACGGCACCCGCCGCCAGGCATCGCCAGGCCACGCGGGCGCCGACGCGGTAGGCGCTGAGCAGGGCGTCCATCGAACGGCCGTCGCGCACCTCACCGCGGCCCAACTCGTAGGCTGCGTCACCGGCGTCGCCGCCTGTGGCGTTCCCGCTCGCGAGGTCCAGGTAGTGCCCCAGGGCAGTGCGGACGGCTCTGCGGATGGTGGCGCCCATGCGGCCCGAAAGAGCGTTGGCGTAGGGAGGGACCTCGTCGATGATCGCCTGGACGACCTCGTCGGCGGTGGTCTTCAGCGCGGCCCGAAGTGCGGTGACCGTCGTCTCATCCAGGGCCAGTTCGCTGGCCCTACGGATTGCATGACTCACGTTTCTATTCCCTGCGAACAATTCAGCCAGCCAGATTCACATCCTGCGGTCAGGACTTTACGCCTTGAGGCGCAGCAAGCTGGAGTCATGACGAGTACAGCCCTCCGCAGCAGGGCGTGGAAACTGCTGGAGATGGTCACGACGCCGCTGCTGCCGTCGGACTACCTCGACCTGGTCAGCCCGCTGCGTGCGGGCGCTGACCTGCGTGGGCGCATCGAGGCCGTGCACCCCGAGACGGGTGACGCCGCGACGATCGTGATCAGGCCGGGACGGGGCTGGCGCGGCCACACAGCCGGTCAGTACGTGCGGATCGGGGTCGACGTCGACGGGGTGCGCCTGTGGCGTGCCTACTCCCTCACCTCGCCGACAAACCGCCCAGACGGCCGCGTCACGATCACCGTGAAGGCGATCCCGGACGGCAAGGTCAGCAACCACCTGGTCCGCAGGGCAAAACCGGGCACGCTGATCCAGCTCGACCAGCCGACCGGCGACTTCGTGCTGCCGCAGGCCAAGCCCGCCAAGGTGCTCTACCTGACGGCCGGCAGCGGCATCACGCCCGTGATGGGCATGCTGCGCGACACCGAGTTCGACGACGTCGTCATGGTCCACTGCGCGCCACAGCCGCAAGACGTGATCTTCCGCAACGAACTGCACGACCTGGTCGCGGACAAGAAGCTGCGGCTCACCGAGGTGCATACCGACACCGACGGCATGCTCGACATCACCCGTCTCGACGCACTCGTGCCCGACTGGGCCGAGCGCGAGACCTGGGCCTGCGGGCCCGCGGGCCTGCTCGACGCCGCCGAAGAGCACTGGACCGAGCACGGCGTCCACGAGCGCCTGCACACCGAACGCTTCCGCCCCAGCATCGTCGTCGCAAGCGACGGCGGCGGCGAGGTCACGTTCAGCGCCACCGGCACGAGTGTCGACGCGGACGGCGCCACGCCGTTGCTGGATGTCGGCGAGGAGGCCGGCGTGCTCATGCCCTCCGGGTGCCGCATGGGCATCTGCTTCGGCTGCGTCACGCCGCTCAAGGCGGGCGCCGTCCGCGACCTGCGCACCGGCGAGATCACCGAAGCCGAACCGGGCGTCCTCATCCAGACCTGCGTGTCCGCCGCGGCGGGCCCCTGCGACATCGAACGGTAGGAGCACCTTGACCGCCATCGACCCCACCGCCCACCTGACCCCGGAGCAGATCGAGGAACTGGGCCGCGAGCTGGACGCGATCCGCGACGAAATGATCGCCGACCGTGGCGAGAAAGACGCCGCCTACATCCGCAAGGTCATCTCGGCGCAGCGCAAGCTCGAGCTGGTCAGCAGGGGCGTGCTGCTGTTCTCGATCTTCCCGCCCGCGTGGCTGCTCGGCACTGCCGGGCTGTCCGTGGCGAAGATCATGGACAACATGGAGATCGGCCACAACATCCTGCACGGCCAGTGGGACTGGATGCGGGACCCGAAGATCCACTCCACCACCTGGGAGTGGGATCACGTCTCGCCGTCCGAGCAGTGGAAGCACTCGCACAACGAGCTGCACCACACGTACACCAACGTGATCGGCAAGGACAACGACCTCGGCTACGGCATCATGCGCGTCGACGAGGACCAGAGGTGGCACCCGTTCCACCTCGGCCAGCCGCTGTGGAACTTCCTCAACGCCTGCTTCTTCGAGTACGGCATCGCGGCGTACGACCTGGAGCTCGGCAAGAACCTGCAGAAGCGCCGCCGCAAGAACCCGGAGTTCCGCGCGCGGGCCAAGGCCGTGGGCCGCAAGATCCGCAAGCAGGTGCTCAAGGACTACGTGATCCACCCGCTGCTGTCGGGCCCGTCGTTCCTCCCCACGCTCGCCGCCACGTTCACCGCGAACCTGGTCCGCAACGTCTGGACCCACTCAGTGATCATGTGCGGGCACTTCCCCGAGGGCGTGCAGGTCTTCGAGCGCCACTCGATCAAGGGCGAGACGCGCGGCCAGTGGTACCTGCGCCAGATGATGGGCTCGGCGAACATCAGCGGCAGCAAGGCCATGCACTTCATGACCGGCAACCTCTCTCACCAGATCGAGCACCACCTGTTCCCGGACCTGCCGAGCAACCGCTACGCCGAGGTCGCGGTGAAGGTGCGCGCACTGTTCGAGAAGTACGAGCTGGAGTACGTCACCGGCCCGCTGCCCAAGCAGGTGTTCTCCGCGTGGCACAAGGTCTTCCGGCTCTCGCTGCCGAACAAGAAGCCCAAGGTCAAAACGCCGGACCGCGAACAGGACCTCGTCGCCGCCTGATTCCCGGTATGGGTTCAGATCTCTCGACCGTACCGGCGGCACCGCCGGGTTCGCTGAGATCCGTGGCGGACGGTGGGCGACCGGAGCATCAGACCGTACGAGACGGGATCGAGGGCGGCCAGTGCCCGGCCGGCTGCGCTGCTACCTGAACATGCGCCAGGAGCTCAGCACACAGCCCCCGGCGCGGTGTTGCAGTGCGCTGACCTGCCATGGTCGGGCCGGTAGCCGGGTGCGCACGCGCACTCGGTCTGCCGACGGGCGGGCTGGGCGGAAGGCATGCGCTGCGACGCGGACACTGCCGGAACCGATGCTCGCCGCCCCTGTGTCCGACCCTGCACTCCTGCCGGGGCGGGCGGGTGAGCCGAAGTGGGACGGCTTGAGAGCCGCGCTCTCCGCCGACGGCGGCCCAGTGGTCGCGCGCTCACGGCGCGGCACCCAGATGGCGCCCGCGTTTCCTGACGTCGTGATCGGCGCCGCGCAACAGCCGGACGCCACCGCCCTGGACAGCGACCTGATCGTGTGGGACGCCACCGGGCGTCTCGCGTTCGAGCAGCTGCAGAACCGGCTGCACCAACGCGGCCTCGCAGCTCTCCAGCCCGCCGCACAGCAGCCGGCGCACGTCGTCGCCTTCGACGTGCTGCGTCTGGCGGGCACCTCCACCCTGACGTGGCCGTACGAGCCGCGCCGCGCCGCGCTGAAGCCCCGCGAAGAGCAACAGCTCTGAAAGTACGGCTCGCATGCCCCGACATCACCCGGGCTTGCGACCTCGCCCGCGCCTTCCACGGCCCGGGTGGCCCGCGGCGAGGACGCCACCGTGCACGACATGCCGACGGAGAAGACCGCACCCAACAAGACGGCGCAGAGGGCACCCGTCAAGACAACCACCGCGAAGACGACGGCCAAGAAGGCGGTGGCGAAGAAGAGAACCGCAGCGCCTGAACCGCAGCGTCACCGAACGTGGCGAACTGCCGTGGTCCGCGAGCCCGCTCGGCACAGCGTTGCGAAGCACGGCTCCGCACGCAGCTCTGCGTCGACTCCCTTCTCCGGTGTCACGGCGAGCGCATCGGCGACATCGGTGGTCAGCTCCTGGCCAGGCCCTTGGACAGAGCGATGGTTGGCTCCGGCGTCGTCCGGAACCGGCGCATATCGCATCCGATGCGAACTGGCGTCATTCTGCGTTGTGTTGGCCAAGCGGGACTCAGAAAGCCGCTGATCAGCGCACACGCGGCTCGTCACGCCTGCGAGAGCGATAGCTGACACCCGAACCCATGTCGTGCCGCTTCACTCGATCGCATGACTGACCTGCCGTTTCGCCCCGAATCTCGCATCAGATGCGAGATTCTCACGGTGAATACGATCTACGGAGCGTGACGATTTGGCGGGCAAGAACGGGACGGCACCAGGGGCCGCGCAGCTACATCTGGCCGACGGGGTGCCGCTGCTGCAGCCGGAAGAGCAGGTCTTCGAGGCGGTGCTGGACGGCTGGCTGTATCACCGCACCGGCGCTTAGCGGGAGGGAGGAGCCCCGTATGCGCAGATCAATAGGTCGGGGGCATGGTGTGCAGCACCCGCCCGTTGACCCTCGACAGAGACGGCTTGTGTGGTTCAAACGCCTCGTCGGCAGCGCGTTCGCCCTCATTCTCGCGCCACTTCTCGTAGCGGTCGCCCAGGGTTGGCTGTCGCCGGACGCCGGTGACAGCCCTGACGAGACCTCCAGTTCATTGCCGTCGCGGTCGGCAGGGCCTGACTTCGATGTCGTGCCGCGGTTGATGAACGTGACCGGCTGCACAGCCTTCGCCCGCGCCCTCTCCTCTCCTGAGGACCGGGCAGAGCTCGCTACGCAGTCCGACGCCAGCGCCGTCATCAAGAGGAACAACGGCGCCCGCGCCTCCGAGCTGAACGTCAGCATCACCCTGCAGGGCAGCGACCGCGCGCTCACCATCGAGTCGATCGACATCGAGCCCAAGACCCCTCGCCCGACAGCTCCGCTCAGCGGAGGACTCATCTGCGAGCCCTCCTCGGGAGGAGAGCCGAAGATCAAGCTTCATGCCGACATGGACGATGCGAAGCCGGCGTTTCTCGGCAAGGGCTCCGGCGACACGCCGTACTTCCGCGACAACGCCATCACGCTCGCCCCGCACGAACAGGTGCCACTCCACGTGACCTTCACTGCACAGCGGGGCTATCGCAAATTCGAATTGGTCATTCACTACACGATTGCGGGCAAGTCAGAAAAACGCGTCGTGCCTGCGCCCGAGGGCAGCCGGTGGGCCGTGACCGCCCTGAACAAGAAATATGGATCTGTCTACGAGGGCACCATCGGCGGCCCATTTCAGCTCTCCGAGGAGGCGGACCAGTGCGGACAAAGACCGAAGCCGGTGGGCTGCTGATGCGCCGCCCTGTCGCCCACGTAGCCGGAGTGCTCGCCCTCTTCGGCCTCGCGGCGTGCACTGGGGCCAACGGTGAAGGCAGGGCCGCCGAGGACGGGAAGCCCCCGTCCTCGGTGCGCGCGGACGCGTTCGAGGCCGTCTGGTCCCAGTCGGTCCTCGGCGAGCCGGGTACTCCGACAGCGACCGACGATGTGGTCCTCATCCCGCACGGCCACATGATCGATGTTCGCGATGCGCGCACAGGGAAGAGCCGCCGGACCGTGCGGGCAGACCCAGCGGAGCAGATCGTGAGCACCAGCCTCACCGGTGATGTGATCGTGGCCGGTGTCGAGCGGAACTCCTTCTTGACCCTTCAAGGCTTCGACGTGCATACCGGCATGCGATTGTGGACGCACCCGTACAAGACGAGGGCGATCGTCCGGCCCAGGGATGAGCAGAACCTGGTCGTCCCCGGGACTGTCATCGTCACCGAGCGCGGCATCGTCAACCACGTCCACGGCGGCCACATCATCGGCCTGAACGTCAGGACCGGGGAGCCGACCTGGCAGCAGCAGGCGGAATGCGACAGCAAGGCCTACACAGCCGCCGGCGTCACCGACGACTCGTTCTACTCGGCCTGGAGTGCCGCCACCGCCCGCTACTTGATCACACTCTGCGAGGAGGACTCAAAGAACGTACTCAAAGCTCTTGACCCGCGCGACGGTCACCGAGTCTGGCAGGCAGATGTAAAGGACGGCGGCACGAAGCTCTCCACCACCACGGACGTTATCGGCGTGCAGTCCATCGACGCCAACTCCCGCAACGCTTCCTTCACCCTCTTCGACGAGTCCGGTGACCATCTGGCCGACCGCACCGTGAAGGACCAAGCGGGTGAAAGCCGGACCGTGGGCCGGGTCGGGGACACGGTGTACTTCCATGACGGACGCCAGCTTCACGCACTCCGGGCCGACGGATCGCCACTATGGCGCCAGGACGCTCCCGACGACCTCGTGGTGAACGCCCAGGCCGTCATCTCCAACGGCGAGACGCTTACGCCGCAGAGTATGCAGCGCACCGGCGTGAGCGTGGTCATCGACCTGTCCGGCAAGAGACGGGCCATGCTGCCGTGGCCGCTCCGCGGCGAGCTCATCGGGATGAGCGGCGAGCTCCTGATCATCCGCGGCGATGAGGAAGACGGCGCCCGGTACACGGCGCTGCGCCTGACGCAACAGGACTTGGAGGAACCCGCCCTGGGAGGAGTGGCGCCGTCGGATTGGCCGGATGCCTGCTCCCTGCTCTCGGACAAACAGCTCAACGGGCTGGGAGAGGGCTATCTCCGGCTTCCGGTCGACAAGAGCCGCACCGTCTTCGGCGTCAGGCTGCCGCATCAGACTCAGTGCCGGTTCGCCACCGAGTCGGGATCCGACAAGGACATCTTCCAGATCACCGTACGGTGGGTGGCCACCGACTCCGACACAGCCCGGGAGGTCTTCGCAAGCGGCCTCCCGTGGGACACCGGAGTGAAGCCGCTGAACCGAAGCGTTCATCTCATCTCAGAGCGGACCGGCCTCCTCCTGGAGAAGTCCGCCGTGGTGGCCTCCGGGCGCTACGTCATCGGGGTCAACGCACCAAAGAACGAGAAACTGGTCCGAACGATCGCCTTGCTGCTGTCCGACTGAGCCAACACACCCGCATGTGAGGGGCCCCGAAGTTTCCGGACAGGCACGGGGCCGATGAAGGAGCACCGCCTGCCCCACGGCGTTCGCGAAAGCCCAGCACCCGCGAGACCGCGGAGCGCAGGTTGTCGTAGCGGACTTTGCCGGTCGGGACCCCTCTAATATGCGGGTCTCGATGTCAAGCCTTCGGTTGTATTTGAGAAGCTGTCAGGACACCCTTTGACCACGACGCGTCGAACTGAGGGAGCACGTGGAGGTTGTTGAGCGGGAGTTGAGCCATCCCTGGGAAGGCGTCCTGGCCGCTCCTGCCCAGGGCAGTGACGTCGGCGTCCTGGTCCTTGCCGGTTCCAGCGGACGCATCGACCGCGAGAGAGCACGCATCCTCGCTCAGCAGGGCATCGCGGCTCTGTCCATCCGTTGGTTCGGCGGGCCAGGGCAGTCCCCGGGAATTTGTGAGATCCCGTTGGAGACCTTCACCACCGCGGTCGACTTCCTCACAGCGAGCGGGGCACGACGCATCGGCATCCTCGGTGTCTCCAAAGGGGCTGAAGCAGCTCTGCTCACAGCCGTGCACGACCCTCGCGTGGACGCTGTCGTCGCGCTGTCACCCACGTCGCGAGTCTGGTGCAATGTGGGCCCGGGCCACGATGGGGAACAGCGCCCGTATCGCTCGTCCTGGACCTGGCGGGGAAAGCCCCTGCCGTTTGTCCCGCTCGATGACTCCTGGGCCCCGGTCAACCCGGGCAACGGTCCGGCCGCCATCCGCGGATGGTACGAACTCAGCGAGGAGAGCTTCGCTCATCTGCTCCCTCCGACAGAGATCCCCGTCGACAGGGCCCGGGCCGACCTGATACTCGTCGCCGGCGGCGACGACGCTATGTGGCCTTCTCTCCGCTTCGCCGAACAACTGGCACAACGCCGACGCTCGGCCGGGACCACCGCGCATCTGATCGCCCGCCACGATGCCGGCCACCGACCGCGCCTTCCCGGCGAGAGCCCGGCGTCAGCGTCTCCGCACTTCCTGTATGGAGGCACGCCCGAAGCTGACGCGCTCCTGGGAGAGGCGGCGTGGCCGCACATCCTCGACAGGCTCGGCAGCACGGCACCCCTCAGCTTCTGACGCTCGTCAGGAGGCTTCCCCGTCGAGTCGGCTGAGGAGTCCGTCAAAGATCTACTGCCGTGCCACCTGGCCCTTGGCCACCGCGTCGTCCCGCTGACGTTCGCGGGTGGGCCGGAACTCGATCGTGGTGACGAAGAAGGTGCAGGATTCGCAGATCGACTCGAAGTGGCAGTCCATCTCGACGGGGCGAGCACAGTAGCCGTTGTCGGGCATCCGGCGGTGCATCTCCCGGCGGAGCTTGGCCATCTCCGTTCCCTCGGCCTCGGCGGGTAGCCGGCGCGGGGCATCGTAGAGTGCCTCCACCTTCTCCGAGACGGCGAAGTACCCGTCCGCGACAGTCCGGTCGGCGATCCGGGCGTAAACACGTGTCATGCACAGCGACCTGTGGCCAAGTGGTGCCGCGATGGCCTCCAGGGACATACCCCGGTTGATCGCCTGGGTGACCAGAGTGTGGCCTGTGTCCGCAGAGGCCGTGTGCAGTCGAAACTGTGTGGTGATTGGGCAGGTGCGTTTCGGCGGTGCCACGTTCGCGACGATGAGGGCGGCGTGTGTTGCATTCCAGCCTTGCCGGTGTGATGCAGTTTCACTTTGCTGATCGGCGGGCGAGTGGGCGGGGGCACCGTTGTAGGAGCCCCCGCGCCTCGGTCAGTTCCAGGTCATGTTGATCTCGCGTTCGAAGTTGGCGTATCCAGCGCGCCGGAAGGCATTCGCCATCGGGACGTTGCCCAGGTCTGTGGACGCGCGGATGCGGGGGACGCCCTGCTCGGCAAGGACACGGGTGCCCTCGGCGAGAAGGTCGTCGATGTAGCCGTTGCCGCGGTGCGTGGGAAGGACCGCGATGTAGGCGATGATCGGGTTGTAGCCGTTATGGGCAGGGATGACGAACCCAACTGGTTCTCCGTGAGGCAGCGTTGCGATCCGCCACCAGTCTCGTGGGCTGGTGTAGCGCGCGAGTTCGTCCTCGTAGTGCTTGGCGGCTGCTTCTTGGGCAGACATCCGGGTCAGGTCGTCACGGCCATGTGCGTCCAGCGTCCCGTCCAGAACGGAGGCCATCAGAGCCACGAGTTCCTGGGCATCGTGGACCGGCCGGAACGCCAGGCGCCCGCTGGGGCCAGGAACTGGCGATTCCGGACGCCATTCCAGACGTAGTCGTTCGACGAACAGCCGGGCACCGGTCCGTTCCAGTATCGTCATGCGATCCTCGATGACTTGCCTGGTTACCGCGTTGCAACGCCAGTCCGGCGGGACGAAACGGCTGTACTCAGGTGGAGGCGACCCGTTGGGGAGGGCCGCGGCCATCGCGGTGTGCAGAAGTCGCACCCCGGTGTCCAGGCGATCGGGAGCCGAGGTTGCGTCGTCGATGTCGAGGACATCCAGGATGAGCGGCGCGTCGCTGTCCGGCCGGCACCACCAGGCTGCCCTGGCCAGCAGACGGTCACCGCGCAGGGCGACCCACATCCATTCCGGACGTCGGCGGGCGGCGGCTAGATCGTCGGCCAGTTCCTCGTTGAGGATGTACGGTAGTTGGGAGAAGAGGTCGAGTTCTTCGCGTCCAGTGATCGGACGCATGGTCAGGTCGTTCGTTTTCACGGTCAAGGCACGCTCCGTTGAAGGCGCCCGTCCGCACCGGGGTCAGACGCTGTCCGCGCCCCGAGAGGACACAAGCGCGGTGATCATGGGGATCATGGGCTTATCCCTCCTCTCGCTGTCGTGGTCCCTCACCCTCGTGGTGGGGGTCCCGCCGTAACGTCTATCCAAGCGCGGCCCCGTCCGCAATCTCTTTTCGATCACCTTGCTTCCGGTGATGCCCAGTGAGTCCGGGTGGTTCAGCTGCACGTTTCGATCACCGTGGTTCGAGGTGCGGGAAGGCGGCTCACGCGGCTTGTCCCGAGGGCGGCTTCGCGGAGTCGGACGATTGCCTCATGCTGGCCGACGAGCCAGGCCAGGGCCTGGGTGCGGAAGTCCGTGAGCCCGTCGATGGCCTGTTCCGACTGTGCCGGCCGGTCCTTGAGCTTGGTGTTCTCTGCCTTGAGCCGGCTGATCTGGGCTTCGCGGGGGTCGGGGATGTCTCCCGTCTGCTGCAGGGTCCGGAGGCGGCGTTCGAATTCGGCGCGGAGATGAGCGTAGGGCCGGGTGCCGTAGAACGCGGTGCGGTCGACCGCGGCCTCAGCGAACTCGTGGGCGATGAGTCCCGATTGCCCATAGACGCTCAAACGATCTCCGGGCGGTGGTTCGAGAAGCTCCCCTACGGTGAAGCTGAGCAGCATACCGGTCAGCGTGGGCTTCGATCCGGGCCGTGTCGTCGGCGATGACACGGCATGCCATATCCACGGCCGCGTCCAGGTCCTTGACGCTCGCCCGGCCGGCGAACTCCTCCAGCGCGCTCTTCACCGCCTCGACACCACCGCGGCCAAGGCTCTCGCTCAGCACCTGGTATTCCATCCCGGCATCGCGCTCGCCCGGGCTCAGCTGCAGCATCCGCTCGGAGTGCTCCGGTCACGGCTCCTGCGACAGCACGATCGTCGCGGCCCCCGGCCAGGCACCGGCGTACGGATGCCTGCCGTGCGCCGCCGCATACCGCTCGGCATCCAGCCGCAGCTCGCTTTCAGGGCCTACACGACGGCCCTCACCCCTCCGGCTGCATGGAGCGCAGCCGGTCAGCGATGTCGTACACGGTCAGGCGCAGCGCACGGATGTCCGCGATCAGGTCGCGCCACGGCTCGTACGCGGCCGTGTCCACGCTCTCCCCGGACGCCCTGATGTACGCGACCGCGACGCCGTACGCGAAGAACTCGTTGCGGGCCGGCAGCGGCCGCAGCAGCACGATCTGCTCCATGAGCGCGGCCGCCCGCCAGTACGCGTCCGGTGAGCCCACCGCGAGCTGCGGCGTGTTCACCCGGTGCCGCGCCACGGCGGCCACGAGCGCGGAGTAGTCCAGCACGCCCAGCTCCTTGCCGAGCAGCTCCTCCTGCCGGTCGAGGAGCCAGCGGATGTCGATGTACAGGTCCAAGGTCAGGCCGCCCGGCGAGCGGTGCGCGCGGACTCCGGGAGACCGCCGAAGTCACGGTCGAACGCCTCGGCGCGGCCCGGCTGCGACACAGCATCACGGAACGCGTCCGTCGCCACGCCCAGCTTGAGCTGGTTCTCCTGCTCTACGGCCAGGTCGGCGAGCAGGGCGCGCACGCTCGTCCCGCGGGCGGCGGCGATCGCGGCGAACCGGTCCCGGGTCTCGGTGTCGATCTTTACTGTCGTGTCAGCCATACCTCGAGTATGCACCCATGACTACCATCGTGAATACCGTTCGGCGTTGTTGCCCGAACCCTGCAGGTGCCCCGACCCATGCCACTTCTTGAAACCCGAGCTGTCCTGCGCCGAGTGCTCGCCGGCTACGGTCCGGCGGCGCCGGCGGACGTGACCGCCCCGCCCGCACAGCGACTCCGGCTAGCTGCGCCGGAAGCTGAGTGAGCAAGCCTTCCGTCAAAAGGTCCATGACGTCCCGCACTGGGGCCCCTTTGTCTCTCCACTCGTAGCGTGAAGACCCTGACTGCAGGGGAAGTTGGGAGCCATGGCGGAGAAGCGACGGAAGTTCGATCCGGAGTTCCGTGAGGGGGCTGTACGGATCGTCACGGAGACCGGCAAGACGATCGCCGAGGTCGCCGAAGACCTGGGGATCAACGAGACCACTCTGGCGAGCTGGGTCTCCCTCATCCGCAGGCCAGCCGGCCATGGTGGGCTGAAGGGCCATCACCCCTCATCCGCCACCGCCATGCGGATGCTCCGCGAGCACTACGAGTGGGCCGCCACGGCTTCGAGCACGTGATCGTCCAGCTACCTTGCGGCTGGTGCCTGAAATGAGGCTGACCGAGCACTCACTCTTTATCCGCCCGGGGTCACGAGGCCCGATTCGTATGCCACCACCACCGCTTGTGCTCTGCTGCCCAGGTCCAGCTTGGTCATCGTGCGGTTGAAGTGCGTCTTCACGGTGGCCTCGCTGATGTAGAGACGGTCAGCGATCTCCAGGTTGGACAGGCCGCGTGCGATCAGTTTCAGAACCTCCCGTTCGCGGCGGGTCAATGCCTCCAGAGCAATGGGCTGCTCGCTCGCGGTCTGGCGCGCGTACGCCTCGACCAGGCGGCGGGTGATGCTGGGCGCGAAGAGCGCATCGCCACCGCCGACCGCCGCCACCGCGGCGAGCAGCCGTTCCGGGCCGGAGTCCTTGAGGAGAAACCCGCAGGCGCCCGCGCGCAGCGCCCCGTACACGTACTCGTCGAGGTCGAAAGTGGTCAGCACGAGGATTCGGGGCGTGGGATCGGCAGCCTGGGCGAGGATGCGTTCGGTGGCCTCGATGCCGTTCATGCCGGGCATCCGGATGTCCATCAGGATCACCTCAGGGGTGGTCTCGGCGGCGAGCGCCACAGCTTCCGCACCATCGCACGCCTCGCCGACCACCTCGATGCCGGGTGCGGCGCGCAGCAACCCCGCCAGCCCGGCTCGAATAAGGAACTGGTCATCCACGACGAGCACTGTGGTCATGTGGCGGCGTCGTCCCCCTGCACGGCGGCCCGCGCGGAGGTCGGCAGAGTCAGCCGCACGGCGAAGCCACCTTGCTCCTGCGGGCCGATGCTGATCTGCCCGCCGTAGAGCTTGGCCCGCTCCCGCATGCCAAGCAAGCCATGCCCGCCGTCGGTGCCTACTCTGTCTGGAATCACCCCCTCTCCGTCGTCTGTGACTGAAACCGTCACCTGGTGCGGTTCATACCTCAGCCGTACCTCCGCACGCGCACCCGGCGCGTGTTTCACGACGTTGGTGAGCGCTTCCTGCACCACGCGGTAGGCACACAGATCCACGCCGGGGGCGAGCGCGCGCGGAGTGCCCTCGGCGGTCAGGGATACCGGGACGCCGCCGGCGCGGACGCGTGCGGCCATCTCATCGAGGCGGGCCAGACCCGGCATCGGGCCGGCCGGCGCGCCGTCGTCGTCGGCGCGCAGCACCAGGAGCATGCGGCGCAGCTCTTCGAGGGCCTCTCTGCCGGTGGCGTCGATGGTGTCCAGTGCGGTCCGCGTCATCTGGCGGTCGGTGTCGAACACGAAGCGGGCGAGACCGGTCTGCACGGAGATCACGGACATGTGGTGGGCGACGACATCGTGCAGTTCGCGGGCGATCCGGCCGCGTTCCTCGGCCACCTCGCGCCGGGCGCGCTCGGCCTGTTCCCGGCGCAGCTGCCGGGTCAGCTCGGCCAGGTGGCGGGCGACCACGCCGAACCGCCACAGCACCGCTGGGTAGACCACGGCCTGCCCGACGACGGACGGCCAGGAGTCGGTGTGGTTCACCGCGCCCGCGTAGATCCAGGTTGCACCCATCAATGCGGCGCAGGGGACGGAGATGCGCGATGGACGCAGTGAGGCGACGGTGTAGACGGCGAGCATGGGGCCGAAGCTGCACACCACCGGCCAGTAGCCGGCGGTGATGTACACCAGCCAGGTCCCGTGCACGAGGCAGCAGACCACGACCGGGGCCCGGCTGCGGAGCACGAGCGGCAGGTGGACCAGGACCACCAGCGCATAGGCGGTCGCGTCGAGCGAATGCTGCCCCTGGCGCGCGGCCTCCGGCCCCAGCAGCACGGCCACACTGGTCAGCGCCGCCGCGATCAGCACGTCGACTGCCAGGGGCCGGATCCGCATCGCAGCAGCGTAAGCCCAATCTGACAGGCAGGCGTCAAACTTCCGCCGTACTACGGAAGTTGCAGGAACCAGATGGCTACCGCGCTGGTCTGCGCGGGAGTTCAACCCCGTGTGGGACGCGGGTCTCACGGGGCGAACCGTACGTTCTGGGATCACAAGGCCGGGCAATCACCGGCACCGCACCGCACGACCACCATCACGTCGGCAAGCGGCCGCGAGAGACACAAAAAACGGGGCGGCCCACGACGGGATGGTCACCGATCAAGGAGAACTCATGCGCAAGCGCACCATCACCATGCTCGCCGCCACAGCAGGTCTCGTCGGATCCGGACTCGCCATCGCTCCGGCCGCCCAGGCTGCGCCCGCCGGTTGCAACTCCGGAGCGCTCTGCGCGTACGCCGGCGCCAACTACTCCGGCGGCACGCCGCAGCGGGTCTACGAGGACAACGCCAACCTCACGCAGTACGGCTACTTCTACTACATCCAGGGAGGATCGCTGTACAACAACGGCCGCCAGTGCAACGTGACCGTCTACACCGGGAAGAACGGCACCGGGTCGGGATACAAGCTCAATCGCGGCACCGGATGGGCGAACATCGGCTCCAACCTGCCGCACATCTCGTCCAACTACTGGTGCCGCTGACTCTCCCACGCACCTGCCATGAGGAACGCAACCCGCACGGCGCTCGCAGCGCTGTTCCTCGGGGTCCTCGGTGCCGCCGGCTGCACGCAGTCCGGCGGCACCACCCCCGACCCTGTGCTGCCGCGCCCCTTCGACGGCGCCCTCTCCTACGACCAGCGGGAGAGGCAGGTCCTCCACACCGCCGACGAGCGCCTCGTCGCTGACTGCATGCGGCGGCGCGGCCTGAGCTACGAACCGCAGCCGCTCGCGACCGGCGGCACCGACCCGCAGGACGTCAACCCCTACGGCCTGCTGACTACCACCCAGGCCCGTCAGGACGGCTACGGCATCACCAGCGCACGGCTGGCCGCACGCCCCCTCGCCGACCCCAACCGGGACCGTGCCCGCGATCCGGGGTGGAGTCGGGCACTACTCGGCACCAAGAGCCATGAGGTTCGCATCAGCCTGCCGGGAGGGACCGAGTTCTTCTACAACAGCGATGCGTGCGTCACCCAAGCCCGACAAGCGCTGTACGGAGCCGACTACGACCGACTGTCCAGCAAGTACCAGGTGCTGTCCAACCAGGTCATCACTGCCGTCCGCAACGACCCGCGCTATCAAAGTGCACAGCGCCGGTGGGCGCAGTGCATGCGTGCGGCAGGTGTCACCGCAACGTCCCTGGACGACCCGCGCAGCTTTGTCGAGCAGCGCCTCAAACGGGCCGACTCCCAGTCGAGACAACTGCACGACGTCGCCAGGTACGAACTCAAGGTGGCCGGGCAGGACGCCGACTGCCAGCGGACAACCGGCCTGCCCCGTACGGTCGCCGAGGCGCAAGCCCACGCCGAAACAACTGGTGCGGGCGTCCGGACAACCGACCTCAGGCGCCTGCGCGGCCTCCGGGCCGCCGCCATACGCCGGGCAACCGCGCCGCCCACGGCACCAGCGGTACGGGAAGGCAGTGGTCGCGAGGTCACCGGGTGATCAGGCTGCCTGCGGCTGACACGTACGGGCTGGTGTCGAGTACGTTGCGGCGACAGGACGCGCCCGCCACAACTTCCCCCGCGCCTGTCGTGCCACCCGTGCGTAGTCATGCGATTCCCCCTCCATGGGCACCGTGTGCCGGAACCGCGAAAGCGACCACGAATTGCTCCTCCGACACGACCGAAGCGCCCAGGCGGTCTCAGGACGGCGCCATAAGTGGCTCTGATATGCAGTCAGTTCTGAGAATATGGCGCGGCTCTTGAGAACCTACAGCTGGTGCTCTCGGGGCCGTCGCGGATTAGGTCTGCCATGCCCCGTCCCGTGTGGACCGGCGCTATTTCCTTTGGCCTGGTCACTTCTCTGTACTGGGCCCGCTTGTCAGGGCGCGGGCGGCGGACCTGGACCGCGGTGCCGTCGATCCGCAGGGCCACGCCTGCCGCGCCGGCGTAGGCGTCGTCCAGGGGCCAATGAGGGGGCAGCGGCACACTTGGCCCGGTCGTAAAATCCGTTGACGGGCGCGCTGCCCAGTCCCGACGATCAGGCGCATGTCTGCCGTCCTGGTGCCTCTGCGCCACCGCCCGTTCCGTCACCTCTTCATCGGTACGACGGCCAACCTGCTCGGCAGCGGGGTGGCGCCGATCGCCCTGGCCTTCGCCGTGCTCGACGCCACTGGCTCGGTCGGCTCGCTCGGGTTGGTGGTCGGCGCCCACTCCCTCACCAGCATCCTCTTCCTGCTGTTCGGCGGGGTTTTGGCGGACCGGCTGCCGCGCGGCCCGCTGCTGGTCGGCAGCAGCCTGATCAGCGCCGCGAGCCAGGCGGTGATCGCCGCCCTGGTCCTCACCCACAATGCCGCCATCCCTCTGCTCATGGTGCTCGCCGCGGTCAACGGGGCGTCGGGTTCCTGCTATCAGCCTGCCGCCCAGGCCCTGCTGCCGCAGACCGTGCCGGCCGAGTCCCGCCGCGCCGCCCTCGCGCTCTCCCGGATCGCGGGCAGCAGCGCGACGATCGTGGGCGCCTCGCTGGGCGGCGTGCTGGTCGCCGCGGTCGGCCCCGGCTGGGGCCTGGCCGCCGACGCGCTCAGCTTCGCGCTCGCCGCCGCGGCCTTCGCCCTGGTCCGCGTCCAGGCCACGCCGCCCGCGCCCAGCCCTGGCCTGGTGCATGAACTGCGCGTCGGCTGGCAGGAGTTCACCTCCCGCAGTTGGGTGTGGGTGATCGTGGTGGCGTTCTGCTTCTTGAACGCCGGCGTCACCGCCTCGTTCACCGTCCTCGGCCCGGCTGTCGCCGACAGCACCGGGATCGGCCGCACCGGCTGGGGCCTGGCCCTTGCCGCGGGCTCGCTCGGCGCGGTCGCCGGCGGCGTTCTGTCGCTGCGCTGGCGGCCCCGGCGCGCGATCCTGGTCGGCTGCGCGCTGATGGGCCTGACGGCGACGATCCCGCTGCTGCTCGCGCTCGCCCCGTACACCTGGCTGCTGGTCGTGGCCAACTTCGTGGCGGGCGTGGGCGTCGAACAGGCCGGTGTCGCCTGGTACTCGACCCTCAACGAGCAGATCCCCGAGGACCGCCTGGCCCGCGTCTACGCCTACGACGACCTCGGTTCCTACCTCGCGCTCCCGCTCGCCCAGTTCGCCGCCGGACCCGCCGTGGTCCTCCTCGGCCTCCGTGCCACCCTCTACGCGGCCGCCGCGCTCATCCTCCTCGCCACCCTCGCCATGGTCGCCACCCCCTCCATCCGCGCCCTGGCTCCGAAGACCGCACAACCGCTGCCCGCCTCCGAAGATCCGGTGCCTGGCTGACAGAGCGACTCTGACGCGGGTGATGCCAGAGGAGTCACAGCCAGATGTTCCGGAGAGCGAGAGCCGCTCCGCCTGCCGCCTCGGTACTGTGACTTCGCATGACCGGCACTGAGATCGAGATCACCGCAGACCTGGTGCGCGACCTGCTGCAGGAGCAACATCCAGACCTTGCGGGGCTGGCCGTCCGCGAGGTGGCAGGCGGCTGGGGCAACCAAATGTGGCGCCTCGGGAACGAGTTGGCCGTGCGTATGCAGCGCATGGACCCCACCCCGGAGCTCCAGCTCAAGGAGCGGCGGTGGCTACCCGTTCTGGCCCCGCGCCTGCCGCTCCGGGTGCCGACGCCGGTGCGGTTCGGTGAACCGTCCGAGCGCTTCCCCAGGTACTGGACCGTGATGACGTGGGTTCCCGGCGAGCCGCTGGACCACAGCTCGATCAGCCGCGGCGCCCACGCGGCCGACACACTGGCGGGCTTCCTCCAGGCGCTCCACGTGGAGGCGCCCGCCGAGGCGCCGATCAGCTCGGACTTCGGCGCTCACCCCAAGAAGTGCACGGACGGCTTCGACTACTTCTTTGCAGCCGTTGGCCCCGGCGGCATTGCCGACGAGGTCCGGGCCGTCTGGGACGACGCCGTCGCGGCCCCCGAGTGGGACGGCCCGCCGGTATGGGTGCACGGTGACCTTCATCCCGCGAACGTGGTCGTCTCGGACGGAGCGCTCTCGGGCATCGTCGACTTCGGTGCCATGTGCGCCGGCGACCCGGCCTGGGACCTCGCCGCCGCATGGGTGCTGCTACCCGCGGGCACGGCCTCACGGTTCTTCGCCATGTACGCGGATGCAGATGAGGCGGCGATCCGGCGCGCCCGTGGGCTGGCCGCTATGAAGAGCCTCTTCCTGATGCTCATGGGGCAGAACGGAGATCGGGGTCTTCCTGGTGGCAAGCCGCACTGGGGACCTGTAGGGCGGGCGGCACTTGATCGTGTTCTGAAGGGCGTTTGATGCGCGCTTCTTTGAATTTGTTCTCGAACTTGGTTGAGGGTCATGCGGCAGCCCACCCTCCGTGGGTTCATCGATCACCACGCGTGGTGGGGATGCCAAGGTCCACGGCCGTATGCTGCCCGTGGCTCCGATCGAGCTGGCGGAGCCTCTCCTCGGCGCCAGCCAGACTGACCCGGAGTCCTTCGACCTCCCCGAGCCAACCCTCGCGCTCGGCCTCGGCGATGCGGGCAACGGGGTTGTCGCGGATCTCCACCAACCGGCCGCGCTGGGCCGGGTCCGGCCGGAGGAGCGAGCAACGAACACGAGCTTGACCGAACTTGCGGTGTGTGGCTCAGAGCCCGTCTGCGCGCCCGATTAGGTCACTCTGAGCGGACCCTGGCGAATTGGGGCCACCGGGGATCCCGGGCGTGTCGCCAATCGTGTTGCTGGGATCACCGCAGCAGGCGGTCGGCCCATGGATGTGGTCCGTAAGCCTCGGTGATGGCGTGGGCGAGCCAGTGTCGCTGGTCGTCAGTGAGCGCGGGCAGGGCTGCGTCGAGGTCTGCTTCGTCCTTGGGCCGCGGCTCCTTGGCCTTGTAGAAGAGTTGCACCTCCGGTGCGAGGTAGGGGATACCGTCGGCGGAGATCAGGCCGAGCGTGTCGATCGGACGACGTACTCGCGGATCACGGCGTGATACCCACTCCTGGTCGTGGGCTTCGTCGAGCATGATCTGGATGCGCCAGGGTTCGCCTGGCCCTGGCTGGCACCAGATGTCGTGAACGTTCCGAGGTAGAGCCTCGCCAGATGCCCACGGGCGCAGGCTCCCCGGTGGATCGGCGGCCCACCACTTCCAGTCCGGCAGAGCCTGTTGCACGGCGAGCTGGTCGCGCCGCAGTACCAGGACGTCAACGTCGCCGTGATCTCGGATGCGGTGGCCCACCGCGAGTTCAATGGCGAAGCCACCCGCCACCCACCAGGGAGTCTGCAGGTCGCAGAACCGGTCAGCGACTTCGGCAAGGGACGCAGGATCCCATCTGTTCACTCGCGGGGTTGCGGTGGCAAGGTGAATGACTGTTCAGAAGGCGCTGAGTTCGGCGTGGCCGCAACCTCGGGAGCCGTACGCGCCTCGCCGTTCCAAGCTGGATCCGTTCAAGCCGGTGATCGACCAGATGCTGCTGGCTGATCTGGATGCGCCGAGGAAGCAGCGTCACACGGTGGTCCGGATCTATCGCCGGTTGATCAACGAGCACGCGATGGGCGATGTGTCCTACCAGGTCGTGCACGCCTACGTCGCCAAGTGGAAGCCGGAGATTCGGGTCGAGGCCGGCCGTGGCCCGGCGCAGGTGTTCATCGAGCAGTCGCACCTGGCCGGCGCCGAAGCCGAGGTCGACTTCGGCGAGGTCGCGGTCCGTTTGCGGGGCGAGCTGGTGAAGTGCCATGTGTTCTGCCTGCGGTTGTCGTTCTCCGGGAAGGCATGATCGTTTACGAAGAACACCGTCACCCACGTCGCCGAAGAGGCATCCGCAGGCCTCGGCTGGAGCGCGCGAAGGGGCAGTGGTCCAAGGCATGTCAGCGGGTGCGGAGCTCCGCCCCGGCCGTGACCGCCAGGGCGACGACGGTGAGCAGGCACAGCAGTGCCCAGGCCGGGGTGAAGCTGCTGGTGAGGTCGACCAGCAGGCCCAGTACGGGCGGAACCGTGACGATAGCGATCTGGTTGACGGACATGGCCAGACCCAGGACGAAGCCAGTCCTGCCCGGTGGGGCCGCTTCGGTGACGTAGGCGACCCACGGGCCGTACCAGCCGAAGCCGAAGAAACCGAGCCAGACGAAGACGCCGGAAGCGACGACCGGTGCCCTCCCGGCCGGTGTCATCAGCACGGCCAGCCCGGCGATCACGGCGACCATGCAGACCAGCACGATGGCATAGCGCCCGGACCTGCTCCGGTCGCTCCATGCCGCCAGGCAGATCCGGCCCGCAACGCCCGCACCCTGGGAGGCCACCAGGATCAGGGCCGCCTTCCCGGCGCCGACCGATGACGCCTGGTGGAGGTGGAGCACCGCCAGGATGCCGACGCCGTACTGCACCGAGATCAGGCTGGTTCCCGACAGCATGATCTTCACTGTGGACGGTTCACGGAGCATTCGCAGCCGGGCGCGGAGCTGTGCCACGAGTTGGTCCGACGGTTCCTTGTCCTGCGGGGCGGGCAGTGTGGGTGGCCGACGGTAGCAACCCATGAAGAGGCCGGCTCCAAGCAGCGCGACGAAGCCACCGGTCAGCAGTGTCGCCCGCCAGCCGAACTCCTCAGCGACGAGAGGGAGTACGGCCGAGGCGAGCGCCGCCCCCAGCGGCAGCCCAGCCTGCCGGATACCCATGGCGAAGCCGCGCTGTGACGCGTCGAACCAAGACGCCACCGACTTGCTCCCACCCGGCTGGACGGTGCTGTATCCCACGCCGACCACCAACAGCGTGACCAGCAGGGCCGTGTACCCCGGCGCCAGGCTCCCCGCGCCCAGAGCCAGCCCGACCGCGCCGGCCCCGATCCCGACCACCCAGCGCTCGCTGTAGCGGTCCAGTAGCTCGCCGGCCACCAGCAGCCCGGCCAACGGCACGAGCTGGGCCGCCGAGATCAGCAGACCCAGCTGCGCCGTGCTCAGGTCCAGGGCGCGCTGGAGGTGGACGCCGAGCGCTCCGATGCCGCCCACGAAGAAGCCGGACGTGGCCTGCGTGAAGGTGGCGATGCCCAGCACGATCCAGCGATAGCGCCACGGGTCGCGGGCCTGGGGTCCGGCACGTCCGGCAGTTCGTTGTGTCATGCCGACCACACTGTTGTAATGGCCTTATGCTACTCAACCCTTACGGTGAGGATGCGGTGAACCTGGCCGCGGAGCTGGCCAACCGCCGGCCTGAGAGCTTGGATGAGCTGGCAGACCGCTGCCGCGCCGCCGGGCTCATGCTGGAGCGCCCGGCAACAGCGGACGATCTCGGCCGCACCCAAGCCGCACTCGACGCCTGGGAGAGGGTCGTCGACGCCGCCGGGGAGCAGGAGCGCGCCGAGCTGCTGAACCGGATGCTGGCCGAGGCCGCCGCCTACCCGCGGCTGACCTCCCACCCCGGTACCGGCTGGCATCTGCACTACCGGGACGCGGAACAGCCGCTCGGCTCCGTACTGTTCACGCTGTTCGCGGTCGGTACCGCACTGCATCTGGCGGGCCGGGGCATGCACCGGCTGCGACGCTGCGAGACGACCGAGTGCGACACGGCCTTCGCCGACACCTCGCGCACCGGACGGCAGCGCTACTGCTCCCAGCGCTGCGCCAACCGCGATGCCGTCCGCAGACACCGGGCGCGAGCCGCGCTCCCCTGACCAGCCCGCCGTCCTCACCGCTCACCTGCGGGACTTCCTCGATGGCCAGCCGTGACGCACCGAGATCCGATGACCTCTACTGGCGGACGCCCGTACACCGACACACGGCTGCGCGGCTCTGCCACCAGTTGCAGAACGCCACAGATCACCGATTCCGCGACCGGCACGATGACCGCATCCGACAGTCGCCCCTGCACGCCCTCGCGGAAGGCAACCTCGCCGCGGCGATTCCCGACCTGCTGCGCGCGATGGTCAAGACATTCGCCGACGCAGTCATGTCCGCGGAGGCCGACGCTCTCTGCAACGCTCAATACCGCCAGGTCAGCGAAGGGAGATGAAGAGAGTCGACCACCGTAACGGCTACCGCCCGCGCGAGTGGGACACGAGAGCCGAGACCGTTGAGCTGGCCATTCCCAAGCTACGGCAGGGCAGTTACTTCCCGTACTGGCTCCTCGATCGGCGCCGCCGGGCCGAACAGGCCCTCATCTCGGGTGTCGCCATCGCCTACCTGTTCGGTGTCAGCACGCGCCGGGTCGAGACGCTCGCCGAGTCCCTCGGCGTCACCCAGTGGTCGAAGTCCCAGGTCGGTGCGATGGCCGAGCACCTGGACGAGCAGGTCGCCGCGTTCCGTAACCGGTCTCTGGACCAAGGGCCTTACACCTTCGTCTGGGTGGACGCACTGACCCAGAAGGTCCGCGAGGCCGGCCGGACCATCAACGTGCACGCCCTGATCGCGGTCGGTGTCAACGCGGACGGCCGCCGCGAGATCCTCTGTATTGACGGCGCCTCCGGCGAGGACGGTGCCGACTGGCCGGCCTTTCTGCGCTCCCTGGTCGCACGCGGCCTGTCCGGCGTCCAGCTGGTCGTCTCCGACGCCCATGCCGGTCTGGTCAACGCGACCGGCGCGGTGTTGCCCAGTGCTTCGTGGCAGCGCTGCCGCACTCTCCCTCACGCCCTGAACGGGCGCGGGGGCACCCCCATCGCCCGCGCGTTGCTGAGCCAGGTGTCCAAGTCCGCCCAGCCGTGGGTGGCCACGCTGCTGCGGACCGTCTTCGACCAGCCCGACACCGACGCCGTCCAGACCCAGATGCGGCACGTCCTGGAAGCCACGTTTCCCAAGGCCGCAGCCCACTTGGACACCGGGGCCTTCCTTGGTGCAACCCTTTACGTCTCACGGACGGTCGGGCAACCTGGGCGAGCCTGTGTTGCTGCGCCGATCATGTGGGCCGGGTGCTCCTGGAGTTCGTTCGCGCACACCGCGCAGCCAAAGTGATATCCGCATCGCGGAGAACCCTGCCGTTACCCATCGGGGCAGTGAGGGTGCCCAGTCATGTTCGAGAATGCGAAGTCCACTCTTGACGACTTGTTTCGCCCGTTCACCCTGAACGGTCTCACCGTGCCCAACCGCTTCATGACGGCGCCGATGACGCGGGAGTTCTCCCCGGGGGTGTGCCGACCGACGACATGGCGTCCTATCGTCCTATGACGAGCGGCGTGCTGGCTGCATAACTCTCAACGAGTGTCGTTTGTCGATGAGTTCGGATGTCATCCGAGGGCATGTGAGCCTCTGAATGCCGGTGAGTTTCGATGTCACTCGGGTGCCCGGAAGAGCATCGGTAGGTCGCTTGCGCTCTCATCTGCTACCGCGGCCTGGTGACGGCGAAGCCGTAAACCATTTCTCCTGCCAGTCGGCGGTGGGAGAAACTGGCCACGAGAGTGGGTAACGAGATCGTCGGGCGTCGCCCATGCCGCACCGGCACCGGCGGGAGGAGGGTCATGGCGAGACCCGCGGTCGGGGCGGCTTTGCGCCGCTGCGCGGAATGCGGCGGATACGAGTACGGCGGCGCGCCTGCCTGTACCTCTTGCCGCGCACTGGTGGACGGCATCGTGGAAGAGGAATGGTCCGCCTTTGGTCGCCACTGGGACGTCAGCGGCGACCAGGACGTTGTGCTGGCCGAGATGGTGGCGGCCGAACCCGACCGTCACGACTGGCGCGTGGTCGACGCCGCGCTCGACAGACTGGTCTGCTCCGAATGCGGTGACCGGCTCAGCCGCGGCCCCGTCGGCTGTTCCGCCTGCGATCTGGCTCATGGCTTCCGCTACGCCGCGATCGAGACGGACCGGCCGGGTGTCCCGCCGGGCAATGAACACGCCATCCGGGTCAACGTCTCGGTCGTGCGTCGGCCACAGGGCACCTCCGAAAATGAAGTCCTTGCTCGGCGCCTGCTGCTCCCAGTCCTCCTGATAGGTCTCCTTCCGGCCACCGAAGAGGCGCAGAGGATGAGTGCCTTGATCAAGAGGAGTTCCCCGACACAGAAGATCTACCTCATTGAGCAGGCCATCGAGGAAACGCTCCGGCGCCAACGCTCCGGAAGTCGCCCTTCCAACTGAGATGATCTCTTCAGCTGGCTGTCGCACCGGCTCGTGCCCGGGTCTGTGCGAGACGGTAGGAGTCCGTGCCGGTTTCGATGATGGCCGCATCGACATCCCGGCATGGTGGTCCCGGC